>CABTYV010000045.1 GCA_902489145.1 uncultured Tissierellia bacterium
AGGAGGGGCGACGGAGTCGCCCTTCCGATCCGATTTTGATGGCTTTTTGGTGCGGTTGGCAAAGGCTGTAGAGGAAAACGCAGGGGTGCCCGTTTTCCTCTACACCTTGGCAAAATCACCCGGTCGGCGGGCGAGCTTGGTCCAAAGCCTCCGGCGCCCGCCCCCCTTTACAGCGTAAACACGGTCTCAGAGCAGGGCTTGCGCTTTTGGTGGTTGGCCAAAGGGCCGGCGCCGGGGGCTGCGTGGCCGAGGGCGAGGATCATGAGAATTTCCTCCTGAGGCGGTAAGCCCAGGGCATCGTGGAGGCGGTCGGGATCGAAATAATTGACCCAGCAGCTGTCCAGCCCGACGTCGGTGGCGGCCAGAAGCATATGGGTGGCGACGATGGTCGCATCCTCGCGGCCGGAATCGTAGCGCCCACCCGGATAGGTGAAGACTTGGGTTTTGTCAAAAGCGACGACCAGGACCAAGGGGGCGCCATAGCGACAGGGGGTTTCCTGGTCGATTTTGGCGAGGGCCGCTTCGGAACGCACGACATAGATTCGCTGCTCCTGAAGATTTTTGGCGGTGGGCGCCAAGCGGCCGGCTTCCAGGATTGCGGTGAGCTGTGCCTCCTCCACCGGCTGGTCGCTAAAGGCCTTGCAGGAATAGCGCTTCGCAATCACGTCCTTAAATACCATAAAAGTCTCCTATTTTTCATAGGTGTAGAAGCCGCGGCCCGCATTGACCCCGATCTCTCCTCGGTCAATTTTTTCCTTCACCAGAGTCATAATTTTGTGGTTGAGCGAATCAGGGTCCTGGACATCGGGCTTCATGAGCAGAATGTTGTAGACCGTCTCCAGGCCGACGACGTCCATGATCTGGAAGGGGCCAGCCGGCGCGCCCGTGGCGATGCGCCAAGTAGTATCAATGGTTTGCGGATCGGCGACCCCCTTGCCCCAGAGCTGCTGCGCGGCATCGAGCAGGGGAACCAAAAGGGAGTTGAGCACGTAGGCGGGCTGCTCCTTGTGAAGCTGGATGGGCACCATCTGCAGCTCCTCCGCGAAGCGAACGACAGCCTCATAGGTTTTGGGATCGGTGCCGGGATGGCCCATGCACTCAGCCGTATTGTGGACCCAAATTTCATTAGCAAAATGGAGGGCCATAAATTTCTCGGGCCGGCCCGTGTACTCGGCAAAGGTGGAGGGCAGGAGGGTGGACGAGTTGGTGCATAAAATGGTCTTTTCATCCATCAGATCCTTGATCCTGGTAAAGAGCTCGATCTTGGCCTTGGGGTTTTCCGCCATGGCCTCAATGACAATATCCGCATCGGCCAGGGCCTTCTGAAGATCCAGCTCCAGGTGGATCTTTTCCTGGAAGCGCTTCTCGGCCATTTCGATGAGCTGGTCAATCTCTTCCGCACTCACCTGCTGGAAATCCTTGATGAGGGCGCGCGGATAGAGGTAGGCGCCCAAAGGATTGCCAATGAGGGCCTTGGCCTTGTACAGCGATTCAATCATCCGCTTGCCATATTCCTCCAGACGGGGCTTGGTCCGGCCAATGGTCCCCTCGCTGCGCATCCAGAGGGTGGTATCATGACCCGTGTAGGCGCTCATGAGGGCAATTTGCGCGCCCAGTACACCGCCACCCAGTAAAACAACTTTTTTAAATGTCATATTGACTCCTTTCATTTTTCTGTGCTTTTTCAAGCACCCCCGCCCGTGCCAAGGCCGCTGCTCCTGATCCACGGCCAAGCAACACCTGTCCCGGGCAATGAGCCTCCAAGTAAAATTCCATTTTGTTTTCATCAATATGATACCCGGTTTCGTTAAAAAACAAACGAATTAAAAATATTACACCTGCAATCGAAGCATCGAAAAATTGAATAGCCGGTCGAAATAGAAGCACAGAAAAAAGGAAGGAAGCATGTTGCTTCCTTCCTTTTTTCGATCCGCGTATAGATGTTCTTCCATCTTCTCCCGGAAAATATCGCTTCTCTCTAAATATGCTAGGAACGTTCCTGCCCCCAGCGCCGCAGCCGAACCGCAAGGATGAGACCGATCACCACAATGACCCCCCCTAGAACCATGAGAAAGCCAGAAAACAGAGAAAAACCCTTCCAAGCCATTGCTTTGGTAGGATCTGGCGGGGCCTGCTGGATCATTTCCCCGAGCTCCTGACTGAGTTCTGGGGGCAGGGCCTCCCCCAGCTCGAGCCCGTCGAATGGAGCTTCAAAGATCATGGTCCTGGCCATCATCCGGGCCAGAAGGCCGAAAGCAAAGCAGAGCGCGCCGGCGATCATCTCATAGACCCCAAAAAGCCAACCATATTTGCGAACGCCTCGTCCCACCATAGTCGGTGCCCGATCCAGCCAGTCGGGATAGGAAGCGGGCGCGGAAGAACCCGCCTCTCGGCCCGGCTCGTTCCCGCTAACCTGCTCGTTATATTCCGCCTGGAAATCCTCAGTCCCACAGTCCTCGGAGAGCAGCCAATCGACCGAGACCTGCAAAAGCTCCGCAAGAGACTTCAATTTGCTAATATCCGGCTTGGACTCCCCCGTTTCCCATTTGGAAACCGCCTGCCGCGAGAGGCCGAGCTGATCCGCCAGGTCGACCTGCGATAAACTGGCCTTTTTCCGTGCAAAAAGGATCTTTTCATTTAGCTGCATCACATCACCTCCTGTTGTATTTGTTCGCTTCATGTTAGGGTAAAATGCGGTTGCATACAAGAAGGTGATCCTTGCACCTGGTCAACGAACGGTTGCTTTTCCCTTTTTTAGCCATTTCCTCCTCTTCGAGGTCCGCCAGCGCTAGCGCCGGCGACGCCTGGTGCGACCAGCACCAGCAGACACCGCCGCTCGCTTGGATCCGATCTGCAGGCGGATGGCTAACACCGTAAGGAAGGTCCCGACCAGGGTAAATAGGAAGGTCCCCGGCCCGGCCGTGGAGGGCAGGACATAGACATAGTTCTCAATGGCAAGGGGCCCATACTCCGGCCCGTAAACCGGACTCCAGTTCGCGCCCTGTTTTGTTTCCTCATAGAGGACCGCGAGCTCCTTTCCTTGGGCGTCCACCTGGACCAGGCGCCGTCCCTCCGCAGACGTCAGATCCTTCGGGATCTCATAGCGGAGGCGAATCGGAACGTCCTTTTTCTGATAGCCCGCCGGCGCCTCTTCCTCCGTCAGCAGATAATCGCCGGCCGGCCAATCCGAAGGAATCGAGAGCGCAAGACCGGTTTTCCCGGTCGCCCCGATCGGTTGATAATCCTCTGCCAACGAAAATACAAAGGTCTTACTTTTGCGCGCCGCCTCATCCGTCGTATCCAAAGTAAGCTTCATCCGAAGCGTGCCCGCGCTGATGCGACCTGGTGTTTCTCCTTTTTTGGAGCCCAGCTTTTCCAGATAGAACACGATCGGCGGACGGCCCTCCGGCAGGTTTATAATCTGATGCCCCTCCTGCGATGCGCCGGAAGCCCCCCGGACCTGAACCGACTCCACCTTGCCCTCCTTCGTCACCGTGAAAGAGGCGACGGGCTCGGTAGGCTTCTGATACCCCTCCGGCGCGGTCGTTTCCATGAGCCGATAGGTCCCCGGCGCCAATTGGGTCAGGTGGAGCTTCTGTCGTGTTTTTGTCCCTTCCTCCACCTCCGTCGTCCCAACGTTGGTGTATTTTGGAACCGCTGTCCAGACCTCCTGGCCTGTCTGGGTCTCATCCTTCCTTTGAAGCGTAAACATTGCCCCGGCCAATGGATTGCCCGCGCTATCCTCCTTATAAAAATCGACCTCGTTCGCGGTATTGGTGATTTCCAGGAGCGTGTGCTTCTGGTTGATCACTGTATAGAAGTGGGTGGGGCGGATTGAACCGTCGGCCTGCTGGATATCCTGATAATCATAAAGGTAGGCGGTATCAAAGCCAGGCAGGGTGGCTTGCTTGACCCGGTAAACCAGCTCCGTGGCTTGCCCATTCGTAATTTGGCTGGTTGGCAGGTCCTTGAAGCTGTCCTTCCAGCCTTTCGACTGATCGATCGTTCGCTCTGTCGGTCCATTGATCAATTTTTGTAAGTCCGCATCTGAAATCGGAATTTGTGCTCCATCTTCTCCGATTCGGAAGGCCTGGAGCTGGACGGTAACGGGAACCTGATCCTGCTCTGTCGTCCCGGCGCCCCACTGGATCGCAAGCTGGATATCCGTCTTCGTGACCACCGGATCCATTTGGGCCCCAATATAGAAGGTCTGAACCAGCTGGTTTTCATCCTGGACCAGATGCGTCTTGGTGTGGAAAAGGGGATCATGATATTCCGTCCCCCGATAGGAGATGGGCACGCCATTATTGTCGTAATAGGGCAGGGCTTTCACGAAGGTGAGCCGGTCAAAAGGAGCCTGCATCCGCTGGGCAAGACCAATCTTTGTCTCGCTGTCATCGGAATAGGACACCTCCGAATGGATCAGCACCTGGGAAGGCTTCCGCTTCGCCGGTGCAAGCGGATCGGCTGGCGGCTGCGGCAAGCTCGTACCCGTCTCAGGGAAATTCTGGAAGCTCGTGTTATCGGCATCCGAATTGCCATACCAATACTTCTCCACCTTGCTTTCCCAGCCCGGAATGCGCAGCTGGGGAATGGGCAGGGCGGAGGTGTAGGTTGAAACGGCCCCATTGGCCTGCGTTTTTGTGATCTTCAGGCCACTAGTCGTAGCCTCGTTGATATTTTCGAACACGTTCAACCTGGTCCCGACCGCCTGGGCATTGGCCTTAATGTAGTAGGTAAAGCTCAGGGGGGTATTGGAGTCCATTTGAAAATCGGTCTTGGTCAGGGACTTAGTGGCCGGATCATAGATTACCCCGGCACTGTCCATCGTTTGGTCCGCCGGATCCCGCCAAAGGACGTTATCGGCCAAGCGGATTTGAAGATCGAGCTTCGTATCGCTGGAGGCTCCGCCTGTGATCTCCTGCGCAATGACTGGTATTTTCTCATTATAAACACGTTCCATCGCTTGTGCATCAACTTGGGTCCAATACCGGTCCTTATTGGGAAAATATTTCGATGCTTTCTGTAAAAAATGAACCTGATTCGGATCCGGCAAGCCATTGGTCAGATAGTCCGAAGGTTGGAAGTAATAATCGTCAACATCTGAGGGATCCAATTCTACCAACCAACTTACCTGAGCAATTTTCTGAATTTGAGCAAAAGTGCGTCGTGCATCATCTGTACTGTTCTCGTCCCAAAACGGTAATAGAGGATCAGTAAGCGTATTTATACTAAAGGTCGGCACCCCCTGTAGATGAAAGAAGGCCTTTTTCTGTGCCGTGGAAGAATTGAGGGTGTTATAGGCCTGCTGCATGGCTTCTTTTAGGCCGGCCCGTCCCCAGCCTCCCGTAAACTCCCATTTGGGATCAGGAGCGCCCGGATTATAAATTCCACTCGCGGTTAATGCATGGTTTTTTGAGATCGCACTGGCGATGGGTTCACTCGTGTAGGGGTTGGTCACCCAATATTGAGCAGTGCTCCGCGCCCCACCGGCACCCAAGAGGGTTACCTTCGCCTGAGGATATTTTTTCTGGATCGCCGTAAGGAGGCTTGTCACGCGGCCTTCCTGGGTGACCTGATTATAAGAATTTCGAACCCCTCGAAAATAGTAGTCGAGCCAGTTATCAGCAGTCGGATAATTTTGAAGCTGCCCGCTTGTCATGCCGGCCCATTGGAATCGGTCGATCTTGGTCCCATCCAGTTGGTTAAAGGCCGAGCAATTGTCCATTAAAATGACCAGCTCCAGGGTCTCCGGCAGCTGCTCAACATTTACATTTACCTTGTATTGGCCGGGGGTCGTCCCGTCGGGCGTCATCGTCTGGGTGATTTGATAGTCGGCCTGCCCGTCCTGGTCCACATCCACCTGCTGGATGTTGTTCTGCCACCTGCTGCCGTCTACCTCGCGGGGGTTTTGGTATTGATATTTTCCGCCTCCGGTCGATTGCAAAATCGGAGGCAGCAGCTGGGGGCCAGTGGCCAGGGGCGCCTTCGAGAAAAGCGCTTCTGCCTGCGCCAGACGGCTTTGGGTCTGCTCAAAGAGGGGGGTGAGGTCAACTTCCTGCGTGGAAGTGGGGATCCAGCCCCCTTCCACCAGGTGACGGAGGGAGGCGGTACGAGCAGCCGGCGATTGCTCCTCGGTCAGCCGCGTGACGACCCCCTTGTTCTCCGGATGAGTGGGATCCAGAATTTTTTCCTCCACCTCCACCAGGTAGGTCGTTTCCTTCAAGAGATAGCCGGGCAGGGTGCTTGATTCCTTCAAGCGATATTTGCCCAGCGCCAGGCCCGAGAAGGTCAGGTTGCCCTCTGCGTCGGTTGTCCTGCTCAGAACCTCCTTCGAAGGATCCGCCACCCAGCTCCCTGAGCCCTTCGGCTCTTCCTTTAAGGGGGTCAGGGTAAATACCACCCCTTCCAGGGGCTTCCGGTTTTCCTTTTTCAATGCGTCATCGGTCTTATGAATGGTAAAGCGACCTTCGGAACGGCCATTGAAAATTTTGCCGTCCGCGGGATCGGGCTTTTGAATTTCCCCCTGGTCATCCACCGTAAAGGTGGACAGAGGCTTGTCCTGGCCCCTTTCATCCTTGGGAAGCGCATAGCCCTCCGGCGCCTTGGTTTCGTAGAGCTTATAGGCGCCTGGCGCCAGGCCGGAAACGGATAAACGTCCGTCCCGGTTGGAGACAAGCGTAGCTTTCACCGGCTGCTCGGATCCCTCCTGAACACGTACCAAACGGAATTCCGCCCCTTCCAAGGGCAGGCCGGATTCGTTGACCTTGGTCCATTCGATATAGTTTTTGGCATTCGAAAGTGTAACCTGGGCGTTAAAGGTCGTGCCAATGGCGCTCGCTTCGTGTTCATAGAATTTCATATAGGTCTGAGCGGCGGACCAGTCGTAATCATAGTAGGAGTAGCCGTAATGCTGGCTCCAATACCCGTTGAAATTCGCCTCCAGCCTTGCTACCATACCCAAATCATCGGTCGAGGCGGGATCATAGCCCGTCGTAACTTTGACGATATAGGCCTGGGTTCCGGTTGCCAGTTTGTCCTTCATATCAATGGTTACCCTGTTGGCATTGCCATCGATTTGAGGCGATAAATCGGAAACCGGCGTCAGATGCTCCGGTACCAGCCCCCAGGAGGGCACCATGGCATCGCCTTGATTGCCCCCTTGATAGACCTTCACATCCGTCAAATCGTTCACGAGCACCGATCCCTTCCCGGAAATCACGAGTCTGGCGTTTTTCAGCGAATTGTTCAGAGGATTGACATAGATATAGGTCGTGGCGGTCTTCTGATCCGGGTTATAGATCGAATACATGGTCCCAATGTTGGAGCCGTTGGTCCGCGACGGATAGTAATAGGGACGGTAGAAAACCTGAAAGTTTGCGGTGGATCTTGATTTTTCAAGGTCCGCCAGCTGATAGAAAATCGGAAGCGTTTTCGTCTCCTGCGGCACTGCCACCTTGTCGATAAAAAGGACGGTATGGAGTTTGATTTTCGTCGCCTGGAAGGTCTTGACCAGGTTCGTAAAGGTATAGGTGATGGTGCGTGTAGCGGGGTCAAATTTCCCTTCGGCCAATTTGCCCCCATTGGCAAAGATGTCCAGGCCCTGTTCCTTCGATCGGACCAAGCCGTAGGTATCCACATTGTTCGAAAGCTGGATCTTGAAAAAATCGCCCGGCTCCAAACGAGGCCCATTGGTGGGTACCTCGATCACCGAGTCCACCGAAAGCGACTCGGCCTGGTTGGGATAAATGGTATAGTTCCCACCCTCTACATGTGGGGGATTCCAGACCACCGAGCTAAGCCTTAGCCGCTTGGTGACGTCTTGGCCGCCCACATGGGGGACGTCGGAATCTTCTCCCAGCATCACGTGAATGATCTTTTTGCTTACCACATAGCCCGATGGAGCAGAAATCTCCGTGAGCAGGTACTCTCCATACGCCAAGGGTTCAAAGGTCGTAACCCCGTTTTCATCAGTCGGCTGAGAGTCCCAACTGGCCCGCTGGTCACTATCCAGGGGCCCATCAAGATGGAAGCGGACGCCTGCGAGTGGCTTGCCCTGATCATCCGTCTTGTTAACAGTCAATTTGGCGGTCCCTTTGGGAAGGGCTGCACGTAGGGGAAAGACTAGATTTTGACTTCCGGACGGGGTAAAGGTGACCGTCTTTTTCCCAGATGCGTCCACGCCCACCGTTAGGGTGGAATAGACCTTGGTGGAGTCGATAACGTAAGTGTCCTGCGCCGCCTGGGTAGAGTTTTGAGGAGATGCTTTGAGCTGATAGGTCCCCGCAGCCAAGCTTTGGGCATCATAAACCTGACCGGCCTGATCAATCAGATCGCCATTCGCATTGGAGGTCAGCCTGGCCTGAATATTGGTTACACCTTCTTTATATAGTAGCAAGGCAATCCCTGCAGCCGGCTTTTGATTCGTATCCTTCGCCGTGATTTTGCTAAGGGTGGAGGGTGGAGGCGTCGTCTTACTGGTTAACACAAGCCGGTTGCTGCTGCCCGGTTCAAACGTGATCGTGCCGTTGGAAAAGGTAAAGGAAGAAAGCGACTGATTGGGGTTGATGGTAAAGCCTGAAACGTCGCCAGGGCTAGTGGCAGCCATAATTTGGTATTGGCCTGCCCCAAATCCCGTATTTTCAAAAGCGATGTCCTGATAGCCGTTTACATATAGCTGCAATCGGCCCTGAACCGCCTTGCCATAAAAGGAAGGACTTGAATTCAGATAAATATTAAAGTACACATTGTCGACTTTCCTGCCGTACTGATCCTGTACCGTAAAGTGGGTGCCCGTAGCCTGCCCTGCCCGCATCGGGCTGGGATCCGCCTTGCCCTGAGCCAGCCTCCAGTCGGACCTCGTCGGCAGGGGATCAGTCACGGACCGGGCCAGGGAGAAGCTTTCAAAAAGGGGCCAGAAAAAAGGCAGGACCAGACAAAAGGCCAGAAAAAGGGCCCCAAAGCGTATTCGCATCTCTTTCGTTTTTTTTGTATTCATCACCACTCCTTCAGGCAAGCGTTTGCTCGATTTGGGCAAGAAAACCCATATTCTTTTTTTATTGTAAAATAGGATGCATTTCTTTACAAGACCTCTGCTAAAAAAATGTTCATCCATTAGATGGCCCGGGCCCATTGGCCGAAGGTGAGGGGCGACGCATTGCCCCGGCGCTAGTCACCCAACACATACTGCCCCCAAGCCAAAATCGCCTCATTGGAGCGCTGGGAAATCGCCTCCTGAAAAAGAGCAAAGCCAGACGCATCCTCTTTTCTCAACGCCTGTAAGGCCTTCTTGCTGCCGAAATAAAACCGATCCCTCAGCAAATCATAATCCTCCAAGCTCTCCGCCAAAAAGGCAATGGCTCGAAAGTCTCCTTCCGCATCTCCTTTTTCCATTCGCCTCATCGTCTTCCTAATCCAGGATCGTAAAAACTCCTTTTCCTCCGGCGTCCTTTTGGAATGCCTTTGCACGTAGTCCTGTACCCGCTTCTGCAAGGCCGCGCCCAGGCCGGTGTCCTCCGTCAGCTGCGCCCCAAATAAAGGCAGAAACTCCTCCAAATTCAGACGCCTGATTTCCTCCTCCGTATAGATGAAACAGTCCAGCATGACCCCGCCAACCACCGCATCATCATGCGCCCGAACCTTCGTTTTGGTAATGAGCAAACAGTCGAAATCACTATGCTCGTCCTGTGTCCCTTCGGCATAGGAACCATATAAAGCAATCGTCATTGGCGCATATTTTTCTTTCAGATAAGTGAGGATTTCCTCCCGATGAGTCATGGCACGCTCCTTCTGTGATGGACTATTTGCGCATACCTTGCCTGACGAAACCCGTCTGACCTTCCGTACAGGATGGTGATGCGCATCCATCGATTCAAAATAGCATATGCGTTTTGACCGGTCAATTTGATCCTTACGGATTGTGGCCCGCTCCGAATGTTTCAGGTCCTTCTGACTACTGAACAAAATAGAGCGGAAAAAGGCTTCCCGTTTTCCTTTCATAAGGAAGAAGGAAGCGCCCCCGCCGGGGGCGCCTCCGCTGGGCTCCGATTGGGCTTCAATCCTCAGCCGCAGGCCGACTCCGCTTGGGGCATCGCTTGGCGGTCGGAGGTTTTGCTGATGGTGGAGAGGAAAACGGGCACCCCCGTGTTTTCCGCTTCACCAAAAATGACATTTTCGTCAAAAAAGAAGAGGAAAATGGGCACCCCCCCGGTTTC
>CABTYV010000046.1 GCA_902489145.1 uncultured Tissierellia bacterium
AGATAGAGAGGAAGTCGGGCCGGGCCCGACTTCCTTCCGCATATTGTTCCATAAGGAAGCGCCCCGGAGGGGGCGCCACTGCTTGGATCATATCGTCGGCCGCAGGCCGACACCGCATCGTTTCACGTCCAACCCCATCGGCGAGCCGGCTTCCATACCGCATTCAAGCTTCATGGCTTCATCACCACGCCCGGCCACGCCGCATCTGCCTCCGTCCCAGCCACCAGCCGCCAAGCCGGCGCCATGCCGCGTCTGCCCCGCTCGCCTACTCCTTCTTTTTCTTGACCAGCTTGAGGCGGAAAAATTCTTCACGCTCCTTTTCTTCCAGATCGGCGTCGATTTGCTTCTTGATGGCTTCATATTTGGGGATTTGGATTTTTTCGAGGGCATTGGCCCGCTTTTCCGTTTTATCCGCCTCCCGGCGGAGGGCGTCGACGGCGGATTGGTGGGCCGCCATCTGAATCAGAAGATCCTTAAAGATGAAGAGGGATTCGGCGACAAAGTCGAGGCTGAGATGAACGGCATCAAAGTCGGGAAACGCCTGGTCTTTGTCGTGGGTAAAGTCCTGAATCTCCAGGCCCATGTAGGAGTGGCTCCGTATGCGCAGGGAGTGGTCAATGGGCACGGAGTCGATGATTTGCTCCATTTTGTAGCGACCCAGGGTCACCATGGCCACCTCCATCAGGTGGGAAAATTCCTTGGACGCCTGGTCAAAGCGGCTGCCGATGGTGCGGACCTTCTCCTCTTCCTCCTCCAACTGCTTGAGGAGGACCACCCGCTTTTTGTCCAGGAGATCATAGGAGGTCTCCATCAAGGCCAGCATATCGTTGGCCTTCATGAGGTTGGCTTTGGTGGATGTAATTTTGTTGATACCCATGCCTACCTCCTATGCTTCGGTGGATGCTCGCTTCGGCAAATATTTTTCCTTCATCTCCGGCGATACTTGGGTCAGCAGGCTCTCCGGCAGAAGAGCTAGGAGGCGCCAGCCCAAATCCAGGGTCTGCTCGATGGTCCTTTTTTCATCAAAATCCTGGCGGAGAAATTGCTGTTCGAAGGCATCCCCGAAGGCCAGAACCTGCTGATCCTCCTCGCTGAGGTCCTCTTCCCCAATCACCTGGGCAAGATTGCGCACATCCTCGACACGCGCATAGGCGGAATAGAGCTGGGCGGAGAGGGTGGCATGATCCTCCCGGGTGAAGTCCGCCCCGATGGAATCCTTCATCAAACGAGACAGGGAGGGCAATACATCAATCGGCGGATAGATCCCCTTCTGGTTCATGCTACGCGAAAGGACGATCTGTCCTTCCGTAATATAGCCTGTCAGATCGGGGATGGGGTGGGTAATGTCGTCATTGGGCATGGTCAGGATGGGCAGGAGGGTAATGGACCCCCGCCGATCCCGCAGGATGCCGGCCCGCTCATAGATGGCGGCCAGGTCGGAATAGAGATAGCCCGGATAGCCCTTTCGGGAGGGCACCTCCTCGCGCAGGGAGGAAAGCTCCCGCAGAGTCTCCGCATAGGAGGTCAGATCGCTCAAGATGACCAGCACGTGCATGCCCTCCTCAAAGGCCAGATAATCCGCCGCCGTCAGGGCACATTTTGGGACCAGAATGCGCTCCATGACCGGATCATTGGCCAGGTTCATGAAGGTCACCACCTTGTCCTGGACGCCCGCCGAGCGGAAGGTCTGGGTGAAAAAGTCCGCCTCATCCTTTTGCACGCCAATGGCCCCAAAGACAAAGACAAAGTCATCCTGGGTGTGACGAATTTCGGATTGGCGGATGATCTGGGCCGCAATCCGGTCGTGGTCCAGGCCCGCGCTCGAGAAAATGGGCAATTTTTGTCCCCGTATGATGGTCATGAGGCCGTCAATGGCGGAGATGCCCGTCTGGATAAAATCAGAGGGGTATTGGCGCGAAACCGGATTCATGGCGGATCCATTGATATTGTAGGCCCGGTCGGAATAAATTTCGCCGCCCCCGTCGATCGGCCGGCCAGCCCCATCGAAGACCCGGCCCAAAATCTCCCGATTGAGGGCCAGGGTAAAGGGCTTGCCTTCAAAAACTACCGATGCATTGGTCAGGGTCATGCCGGAGGTGTCGCCAAAAACCTGGACCTGGGCGCTATCCTCCTTGAGGCCGATCACCTGGCCAATGAGGGACTGGTCCTGAAAATGCAGACTGACAATATCCCCATAGTGAACGCCCGTCGTCCGGTCAATGGTCACGATCGAGGAGGAGAGACTGGCCAGCTTGGTATATTCGACTTTCATGCTTCCTCCTTCTGATAGCGGTTTTCCAACCCGTCATAATAGCGTTCGATCTGGCTTTCCAGCTCGGCCAGATCCTCCGGCCGGTTGTTTTTCAGGTCATATTTCATCTGACTCACCCGGTGAAAGAGCGTCTGATCTGCGGCTTCCTTGAGGGGCGCCCCCCATTTGAGCGCCTGCCGGGCCTTTTGATACAGCGTTTCAATCACTTCCAGCATCTTGACCTGGACCGGCATGGGGTTGTAGCGATCCTCCGTGAATGGATTTTGCTGGAGGAAGCCCACCCGAACGATTTCCGTAATGGCCAGCACCAAACGCTGGCTATCCGGCAACACATCGGCACCGACCAGGGCCACAATATCCTTGAGCTTGGCCTCATCCATCAGCAAATCCAACAGACGGGCGCGCAGGGCCATCACATCCACGTCCAGCTCATCGAGAAAGTGGTTGCGGAGGGACTCCGTATAGGAAGAATAGGAGGTGATCCAGTTGACCGCCGGATAGTGACGGGCGTAGGCCAAATTTTTATCCAGGCCCAGAAAGACCTTGACATAGCGCTTGGTGGATTCGGTCACCGGCTCGGAAAAGTCCCCGCCGGCCGGAGACACGGCCCCAATCAGGGTAACCGATCCCTGCTGCTTGCCCAGGGTTTGGCAAAGGCCGGCCCGCTCGTAAAACTGGGCAATGCGGGAGGCCAGATAGGCAGGATAGCCCTCCTCAGCCGGCATTTCCTCCAGGCGGCCCGAAATCTCCCGCAGGGCCTCTGCCCACCGGGAGGTCGAATCCGCCATCAGCGCCACATGATAGCCCATGTCGCGGTAGTATTCGGCCATGGTGATCCCCGTATAAATCGATGCCTCGCGGGCCATGACCGGCATGTTGGACGTATTGGCGATGAGCACCGTCCGCTCCATGAGGTTTTTGCCGGAGTTGGGGTCAATGAGCTTGGGGAAATTGTCCAGGACATCGGTCATCTCATTGCCCCGCTCCCCGCAGCCGATATAGATGATGATTTGGGCATCGCAGAATTTGGCAATTTGATGCTGGAGGGTGGTCTTCCCGGTGCCAAAGCCGCCCGGAATCGCCACCGTTCCGCCCTTGGCAATGGGGAAAAAGACGTCCAGCACCCGCTGGCCGGTGGCCAAGGGCTCCGTCGGCGCGAGGCGCTGGCGGACGGGACGAGGCTGACGGACCGGCCATTCCTGATACATTTTAAGCGCATGGGGATGACCCGCTTCATCCACCAGGACCGCCAGCACCTCCTCAAGGGCATAGCGGCCGTCCTCCTTGACCTGGGTAAGGGTGCCGGACAGGGTCGGGGGCACCATGATCCGATTTTCAATCAGGTCGCTCTCCTGGGTGGTCGCAAAAACCGCGCCTCCCTCCAGCTGGTCGCCCTCCTTCGCCACAAAGTGAATGGGCCAGGTTTTTTCCGCATCCAGCGTCTCCGTTTGGGCCCCGATGGGCATGAAATCGCCATAAGCCGACTCGATTGCCCGCAGGGGCCGGGCAATCCCATCAAAAATATGAGAAAGGAGGCCCGGGCCCAGCTTGACCGAAAGGGGATGGCCGGTCGGAAAGACCGGCTCATCGACTTGTAGCCCATCGGAGGGTTCATAGAGCTGGATGATGGCCTGGGCCTCCGCCCGGCCCTGGCTTTCCAGCGATATGATCTCGCCCAAACGGTGGTCGTCGCCCACCTCCACCATCTCATGCTCTTCAAAGGCAATCATATGGCTGGCCGAAATCACCGGCCCATTGATGGCCCGGATCCGGCCCGTATTATTTTGTGCTTCCATCCTGGCCCTCCTTCCCCTCTGGCGCCGCATCCATCAAACGATCATGGAGGTCCCGGCCAATCTCATAGGAGGCCTCCTCCACCAGCGAGCGGAAGGTGTAGCGCACCCGCCGGGTCCGGTCCTTCGAAAGCAAAATAAAGCCGCCCATTTCCCCCGGATCGAGGGGCAGGATCTGCACCTTTTCCCCTAAAATCTTCCGACCCACGGCAAGATCCGACTCCTCAAGCGCCAGGTCGGCCTCGGGAAAATCGGGCAAAAGAAGCCGGATCCGCTCCTCCAGCCACTTGGAGTAAGTAGGCTCTTTTTTAAACTGCAAGAAACGCGCTAAGATGGCCTGGCGCAGCTCTTCAAAGCAGGCGCTGCGCACCTCGCGAATGGCCCGTTTCGACGTATCCTTTGCCTGGGCCAGCGCTTCCTGGCCCTTGGCCCGGGCCCTTTTTTCATGCTCTTTATAATAGGCCGCATCGGCCGCATCAATCTGATTTTTTCGACTTTCCAGGAGGTGCTGGGTCTGTTCCTTTGATTGGGCCCGCTCCTCCTCTGCTTTTTTTCGCTCCTCCGAAAGGGTCATCTTTCGAAATAAAGCAATCTTACTTTCCAGCTCGATCATGGACAGCCTCCTCTCCCTCCGGCAGCACCACCACCAGAGGCAGGCGGTGATTTTGCCGAAATGCCTCGATCTCTTCCTGGAGATGGGATCCGGCAAACCTGCTCAAGTAGATGATGGCGATGTCCTTTTCCTCTACCGCCTCTCGCCAGCAAGAGCGTAAATCAGCCGGATCCTGTACCTCCCGGACTTCAAAGCCGCTCATCCTGGCCCCCATGATCGTGACGGGGTCTTCAGAAATCATCAACAGGTGCATGTTTGTCACCGGGCCCGATTACAGGCGGCCAATGATCATGATGGAAATGATCAAGCCATAGATGGCGATGCCTTCGGCCAGGCCCACGAAGATCAGGGTTTTTCCTAAAACCGACTGATCCTCTGAAACTGCGCCCAGCGCCGCCGATCCGCAGACTCCGACCGCATAGCCGGAGCCAATGGTGGCCATGCCGGTTGCAAGCGCCGCCCCGATATAGCCCAGTCCAGTCGCCAGACCGTCAGCCTGGCCTCCTGCTGCCAAAACAGCATCCGGCACCAGCAGCACCAGGCCCATTACCACCAGAGGCGCGAAGCTGGCTACATTGACCCCCAGGGCTCTTTTCAACTGCTTTTTCGATGTTTTCCGGGGGCTTCTCACCAGATAAAGGCCGGAAGAGAGGGTCAAGAACACCACAATCGTGGCACATGCAATAATCAGATTCATCGATATCTCCTTTTTTTTTTACAATCCTCCAGCGCCTGCCGGACGATTCCTTTTACAAATCCTCCGGGCGGGTCAGCGCTGCGCGGCTATCCACGAAGGCTGAACCATCTCCGGTGTAATATTTCCCGAACATTTCGTAATATTCCAAACGCAATCCCTGAATGAGGACGATCAGACCCTCCAAGGCCAGGATGACGATATTGCCAATGACCAGCATGACGGCATTGCCCGCCCCGCCGATCATCTGGCCCATGGTCTGAAAGGCCATAAAAAGACCCACGTGGTTGATGGCGAAGGCGCCCACTCGCACAAAGGAGATGGCGGCGGAGAAGATAGAAATCAGCGTTTCCACCAGAGAAAAGACCGACTGGACATAATAGTCGCCCGGGGAGGTCCGATAGAGGGGCCGCTCCTTTTGCAAGAGTCTGGCCAGCGGTTCTTTAAAGAGCAGACCCAAAATGGCCAGCAGGGCCAGGCCCGCCAGAAGGGCGGTGGGGACGATGGGCCGCAGGACCATCTGAGCGACTAGGCCAATCACGCTGGTAAAAAGGACCAGCCCACAAAGCCCTTCTGCCCCAAAGAACGCCTCTTCCCGGTTGCCCAGGCGGAGCCGGTTGACAATGCCAATGGCGTAGGAGATCACCGTCAGACCAATACCAAAGACAATGGCGGAAATCAGCACTTGATTGATATTTTCAAAGGGCCGGATGAGCAGGGCTGGGATCAGCTCCTCCAATCCGAAAACGGAACCGTAGAGAAAACCAAAGACGGTTGAGCCCAGGCCGATGCGCGCAAGGATCCCGCCCATCGTGTCCTGCCCCTTATGACGCAAAAGCAGCCCCGCCAGGAAAAAGACGAGCCCCTGGCCCACATCGCCGAACATGGCTCCAAAAAGGAGGACATAGGTGATCGCAAAGAATTTGGTCGGGTCCAACTCCCGATAATTGGGGATCCCATAGAGGGCCACCAAACTCTCAAAAGGGCGGAATAGCCCATGATTTTCAATTTTCGTCGGGGCCTGCTCCTGGACCTCCTCCGGGCCTCGAAACTGAAGAAAGACATCCGAGGTCTCATTGATCGCAGCGGTAAAGGCCGCCTCGTCTTCCTTTTTCACCCAGGCAGAGAGATAGAAGTAGCGACGCCCCCTGGCCAAATCCTCCTTGGCCTTGTAGAGGGCATCGTCCAGGGCTATGGCATAGTAGGCGTGGATAAGATCGGCCCGGTGGCTCTGAATCTGTGCCTCCAGCGCCGCTTTTTCTTCCTCGATGATCCGCTCCTGAGCTTCCTCCTCCGCCTCCATGCCGGACAAGTCCTGCTTTTCCTGGGCAAAGGTGGTCTCATCTAAAATCAGCGGCTTCCAATTGACCACCTCCTGCAGGCGGTGGACTTCCTCCTCCACCGTATTCGGATAGACCAATAAGTAGACCTCTTCGGCCTCCAACCGGCCCAGATGCAAAATGGCAGCCGGCACCCGGGAGTAGTTCTGCCGCAAGGTCTTGCGGCCCAAGCCGGTCAGGGAGCCAATCCGGTAGGAGAAGTTTTCCATCCTGGAAAGCTCCTGCACGTCGATCTCATTGGCCGCGAGCAGCCGCAAAATCCGGTGGTCCTCCTGCATGACGGCCAGCTTTTTCTCCGCCCTTGCAATGGCCTCCTTCTGGTCGCGGAGGTCCTGCAGGAGGTCCTCCTCCACCGCCGACAGCACATTGGTCCGCACCGTGGTGTCAAAGACCATTTCCATCTCATCGTCGCTGAGGCCCAAATAGGAGAGAATCTCCTGGCGCCGGGCCCCCACCCGATCTTCCTTTTCAAAGCTCGTCGTCTGTGCCATATCTACCGTCTTGGCCAGGTTCTCCTGGGTCGCCGGGATGGTAAAGGTATAGCTTAAAATCTGGTCGTAGGCATTGACCAGCTGGACCTGCCCCGTATGAAACAAGCGGACGACGGTTTCGGTCAACTCGTCCAGGGGCGCCACCAGCTGCATCATTTTCATCTTTTTTATGGCCATTGCTTCAGCCCCTTTCCCCGGAAGGCTCCGGGCCTTCCTCTTCCACCAAATAGGGTCGAATCTCTTCTTTTTCTAAGCCCAATTCTTTTGCCTCAATGATCCTGCGCAAATCCCGCATCCGCCCCTGCAAAAGCTCCGCAAAATAGAAGGCGGCAAGCAGGTTATGCCGTTCTCTGTGAAAGCCCTGATGGGCCATCCGATGGAGAATGCGCTGCTCCTGAATCGGCGTAAACGGGCTGATGTGGCCCCCTTCCAAGAGGCTGCGATAGGGGCTCTTTTCGATCCATCGTTCCATGGACCGGAAATCCAGTTCCAAAAGCAGCTGGGCTTGTCCATTTTTCACCAGCTTGCCCCCGTCCATCAGGTAGGCGGACCAGTAATTGCTGTCGTGCTGGTGCAAAAGCTTGCCGTGCAGGAGGAGGCGGATCATCCGGAGGTCAATCACCACCCCATAATAGGCGCGAAGGCCCTCCCCAGCCTGGCCCAGTCCCTCCAGGTCGTGGAAGAGGGTGTGGTAATACCAACGGTCCAGGTTGAGCTCCAAAATCTTCAGATCCAACGCTTCCTTGGCTAGATTGCCCCTCGTATAAGGCTCCAGGGCCCGAAAAAAGGGCCGACCCCGCTGCTTTTTCAAAAAATCGATCAAATGTTCCGAACGCCCCTTTTCGAAATGAAGCAGATCCGCATAGGCCGCCTGGCGGACGAAGTGCAGCCGGTCCAGCTCCTCGCCCGATCGCACCAGCTCCAGATACCGACGCAATTCATCCAGCTCGCCGATCAGCAGATAATCCCGGAAAAAGCGGTGCTCCTTGGTCGTCAGATAGGGCAAGAGATCGCCAAGCTCCTGGTTGTACCAAAGCACCAGCGCCCGCTGAAAAGCGGTCGCATCCGCCGGCTCCTCTGGATCAATGGGATAAACCGACCGAATCCGCTCCAGACACTCCGCCAAATCCTGAGCGGAAAGGATGTGGTCCAAATCCTCCGCCCCCAAATATTCCCCGGCCAGCGCCCGCGTTTTGCTCCGAATGGCCGCATTAGCGTCCATCTTGATCCCTCAGCTTCTCAAACCAGCCATCCGCCAGCGTCTCCTTCATGGAATAAAAAGAAGCCCGCAATGCAGATAACTCCTTTTCCGTGGTCTCCGCGAGGGCTTCTTTTTTAACTCTCGTGTCCTTTTCGATTTTTTCAACCGCCTGCTGCGTCTCCTGGTGGCTCCGCTCCGTGGCCTCCTGGCGGTAGGCCTCCATCTTCTCACGCGTCGCTTCCAAATCCTGCTCCAGGCACCGGTCGGTTTCCGCTTTCAAATCCTCAATCGCCCGGTCGATCTCTAGTATTTCTTGAATGGACTTGTTCATCTCCACTCCTTTCAAACGCTTGCTGTACACGTCCTTCTGGCCGCATGGCCTCGTTCGTGTACATCCGTAATGGATTATATGCTATCATTTCAAATTGTCAAACTAGACTCTTCAAAAGGTCAAACTCGATTTTTCAAAAGGTCAAACCGGACTCTGTTCCTTCTTTTTCACAGCTGCCCACTCCGATCTCAAAATCGCATAGCATTCCATATCGCAAACGCCCTGATTACACCGCGCCGATTGGCGCAAGGTCCCCTCATGCACCATATGCGCCTTCTGCATCACCCGGCCCGACGCAGGATTGTCCGTATTGTGACGGGCCGCCAGCCGATTGTAGCCGATCTCCCCCATCAAAAAATCAATCACGCCCCACAAGGCCTGCGTCATATAGCCCCGCCCCCAATACCGCCGCGCCAGACAATAGCCAATTTCGCCCGCCGCCAGCGCCTCATCTCGCTTCACCAGGCCGATGGTTCCAATCGCCACCAACGGCCTTTCTAGCTCACAAATCGACCAATTCATCCCGCCCGCCTGGTTGTCCATCACCATCTTCGTCAAAATGGCCAATGAATCCGCCACCGACTGGTGCGCCGGCCAGGTCAGATATCGAATCACCTCCGGATCCTGCGCCCAGCCCTGAAACATCTGTGGCGCATCCCCCAGATCAACCGGTCGAAGCAATAAATCCTTCGTTTTAATATTTTGAATTTTTCTTTTCATGTTTTCTCCTTATATAAGAGGTTGGGGCGGAGTGAAGGCAGCGCAGTGTGGCTGGGGGTAGCGGCTTTGGCAAGCATGGGCGTGGAGCTGGGGCCGGGGCCGCCCAATGGGGCGTAATGGGTGCGCTGGGGCCGCCCGTCATCGACCGTGTAATGATTTTATACCCCCTTTTCTCACATCAGATCAAGCGCCCAGCATGCCTGGCGCTGTGCTGGCCGGGGAGATGGCAGAAACAACTCAGCATGCTACGCAGAATGGTCCAGTGATGGGGAATGGCAGTCAATGGCGGCCAACAGAAGCCGATATGTAGAGGAAAATGGCCACCCCTACGTTTTCCTCTACACCAAAAACGCTTTTTTCACCAAAAAAGGGGAGGAAAATAGCCACCCCCGCATTTTCCTCTACACCAAAAACGCCTTTTTCGCCAAATAAGGGGAGGAAA
>CABTYV010000047.1 GCA_902489145.1 uncultured Tissierellia bacterium
GAGGGGGTGCCTGTTTTCCTCTACACCTTTGCCCAAAACCACCAACGAACGACCAAAAAGCGGAGCTGGCCTGCGGCCAGCGATCTGAAGTAACGCGGAGTCGGCCTACGGCCGACGATTGAAACCATGCAGTGGCGCCCCCTTCAGGGGCGCTTCCTTATGGAATGATCAGCGGAAGGAAGTCGGATCCGGCCTGACTTCCTCTCTTTTTGTATTTCATATGGAAGGGCAGCCGGCGGTTGCCCCACCGCTACAGCGTGCGGTAGGGGAGGGGCGGCGGACGCCGCCCTTCTATCTGATTTTGTGGGCTTTTAGCGTCGGGGACTGAAGAGGAAAACCGGAGGGCCCATTTTCCTCCCCCTTGTGCTAAGCGCATGTTAACGAATGCAAGAAACGAAGAATTCCCCATACTGTCGTTCCGGCAGAAAAAGCAAAGCAAAGCAAAGCGGCCTGCCGCCGCTTGCGATTGGGGAGGATTTCCGTTTAATAAATGGGTGGGGGGTTATAAAAGAATTGGATTGTTCTTTACAGTGGAAGGATATTGTAGTAGAATGAATCTAGTTAAATATTTATCAAAAGCCCGATGTCAAAAGGACGGGCCTTGGGCCCATCGAGGAGGGGTCTTGACGGTGACCGATCGGCGGTCGGCGGTTAGGACTTTTATGGACGAACGCAGTGGGACAGAGGGAGAGCGGTTCTGCTTTTCCAAGAGAAGGGCGGTCGAATGACGGCCTAAGAAAGGGAGGAAAAGATGTCGGAGAGAATTTTCATCACCGGGGCGAACAGAACAGCCGTTGGTCGGATGGGCGGCACATTGAGCGGTATTCCTGCGAAGGAATTGGCCGAAATTACGATTAAGGAAGCGTTAAAGAGATCTGGCCTGAAGCCGGAAGATATTGATTTTGTATACTTTGGCAATGTCCTGCAGGCGGGCTCCGGGCAGAATGTGGCTCGTCAGGCCAGTGTCAATGCAGGGATTCCGGTTACTACACCGGCAGTTACTCTAAATATCATTTGTGGATCGGGCCTGGAGGCGGTCAATACAGCGGCTCGTATGATTAAAGCGGGGGATGCGGATGTGGTCCTCTGCGGCGGGACTGAGAATATGTCCATGGCCCCCTACCTCTTGACCAAGGGTCGCTACGGCTACCGGATGGGCGATGCTACGATTTTGGATTCGATGACGCACGATGCATTGACCGATGCCTTCCACGAATATCACATGGGGATTACAGCCGAGAATATTGCCGAAAGGTGGCACTATAGCCGCGAGGATCTGGACCGCTTTGCCTGCGAATCTCAAAATCGGGCCGAGGCGGCGCAAAAAGAGGGCCGCTTCCAGGATGAAATTGTGCCGGTTGAAGTGAAGCAGAAAAAGGAAACCGTCGTATTTGACCAGGATGAGGGGATCCGCTATGGTCAGACGGTGGAACAGCTGGCCAAGCTGCGTCCGGCTTTTAAGAAGGACGGCGTAGTGACAGCGGGCAACTCCTCCGGGATCAATGATGGGGCGGCTTGCATGATTCTGATTTCTGAATCGAAGATGAAGGAATTGGGAATTCAGCCTCAGGTTGAATATGTCGCAGGTGCGGTCGGCGGCGTGGATCCGGCGATCATGGGGACGGGCCCCATCGAGGCGACGAAGCGGTTGATGAAGAAGATGAATTGCGATATCAAGGCCTTTGACCTGGTGGAGGCCAATGAAGCCTTTGCGGCTCAGTCCCTGGTTTGCCAGGATGAGTTGGGCTTAGATCCGGCGATCACCAATGTGAACGGCGGGGCCATTGCCATCGGTCACCCGGTAGGCTGCTCGGGCTCCCGGATTCTGGTGACCCTGATTTACGAATTCCTCCGTCGCAAGGAGGCCAAACAGGCCCTAGCGACCCTCTGTGTTGGCGGTGGCATGGGCGTGGCCACCTGCATTCGCAAGGTAGAAGAATAGGATGGGAGGGAGTGAGCCCGCTCACTCCCTTCCTTTCAGTTGGAAGTTGGAACCGGTAGAGGGAAGTCAAGAGGAGGCAAGATGGAGTTTATTCGCTATGAGGTAGAGGGCCCGATCGGCATCCTGACCATTGATCGGCCCAAGGCGCTCAATGCTTTAAACGATCAGGTTCTAAAGGAGCTGGACGAGGCTTTGGATGCCGTTGACCAGGAGCAGGTGCGCTGCCTGATTGTGACAGGTGGCGGGGAGAAGTCCTTTGTCGCCGGGGCCGATATTGCGCAAATGAAGGATCTGGATGAGGCAGCGGGACGTCGCTTCTCTCAGCTGGGCAATGCGGTTTTCCGCAAGCTGGAGACCTTCCCCCTGCCCACCATTGCGGCGGTCAATGGCTTTGCCCTCGGTGGGGGCAATGAGCTGGCCATGGCCTGTGACATCCGTTATTGTGCGGAGAACGCCCTCTTTGGTCAACCCGAGGTGGGCTTGGGCATTACCCCGGGATTTGGGGGTACGCAGCGCCTGGCGCGGGTGATTGGCTCGCTTTCTAAGGCCAAGGAGCTGCTCTACACCGCCCGCAACATCAAGGCGGCGGAGGCCCTGGAGATCGGCTTGGTATCAGCGGTCTATCCTCAGGAAGCCCTGATGGAGCAGGCGAAGAAGACGGCAGAACGGATTGCGGCCAATGCGCCGATTGCCGTGCGCAACACAAAGAAAGCCCTTCTGAAGGGTCTGGAGGAAGGCATGGATCAGGCGATCGAGACGGAAGCTGCTTATTTCGGTGCCTGCTTTGCCTCGGAGGACCAGGTGGAAGGGATGAGCGCCTTTTTAGAGAAACGCAAGGAAAAACACTTCCAAAATCGCTAAGCGGTCCCTGGAAAGAGTGGACGGACGAGCGAAAAAGGAAAAAGAAGAGGAGGAAATATGAAGGTTGGTGTCATTGGCGCCGGGACGATGGGGTCCGGGATTGCCCAGGCGTTTGCGCAAAAAGGGCATGAGATCATGCTCTCCGATATTAAAATGGAGTTTTCGGAAGGTGGCAAGGCGAAGATTCAGAAGAATATGGACCGCCTGGTCAAGAAGGGAAAGCTCGACCAGGCTGCCGCCGATGAGATGGTGGGCCGGGTGACCCCCTGCCTGAACGATGATCTCAATGACTGTGATCTGATCATCGAGGCGGCCATCGAAAACATGGAGATCAAAAAGAAGACCTTCCAGGACCTGGATGAACGGGTCAAGGAGGGGGCCATCTTTGCCACCAATACCTCATCCTTGTCGGTGACGGAGATTGGCGCGGGACTCAAGCGGCCCTTGATCGGCATGCACTTCTTCAATCCGGCTCCGGTGATGAAGCTGGTGGAGATCATCCCAGGCCTCAATACGCCCCAGGAGACCATTGATCAGGTCAAAAAGATTGCCGAGGAGATCGGCAAGACGCCGGTTCTGGTCCAGGAAGGGCCGGGCTTTGTGGTGAATCGGATCTTAATTCCCTATGTCAATGAAGGCATTTCCATCCTGGCGGATGGCTTGGCCTCGGCCGAGGATATCGATACGGCCATGAAGCTGGGCTGCAATCATCCCATGGGCCCCCTGGAATTGGGGGATTTGATCGGGTTGGATGTGGTCCTGGCTATTATGGAGGTGCTCTTCAAGGAATTTGGAGACAGCAAATATCGGCCGGATCCCCTGCTGCGCAAGATGGTGCGTGGCGGGCGCCTGGGTCGCAAGACCGGACGCGGCTTCTACGACTACAGCAAGTAGCGCTCAGAATCCAAAAGCAAAGAGGGGAGGAGAGCAGGACAATTGCCCTGCTCTCCGCTCTGCTTTGTTAAAAAAATACTTAGGAGGAATCCATGGATATTGTTTTGAACAAGGATCAGGAGGAGATGCGTCAGCTCTTCCGCCAATTCGCGGAAAAAGAGGTGGAGCCTCTGGCCGTGGAAATTGATGAAACGCATGAATTTCCGGTCGAAAATGTGAAAAAAATGCAAAAATTGGGCTGGTTCGGCATCCCCTATCCGGAGGAGCTGGGCGGAGAGGGCGGCGATGAGCTGACCTATGTATTGGCTGTGGAGGAGCTGGCTCGGGTTTGTGGCTCGACCGCCGTCATCGTTTCGGCCCATACTTCCCTGGGCTGTGGCGCCATCAACCGCTTTGCCAATGACGAGCAGAAGGAAAAATTCCTTCGTCCTCTGGTCTCGGGTCAGAAGCTCGGCGCCTTTGCGCTGACCGAGCCCAATGCCGGCACCGATGCAGCGGGTCAGCAGACCGTTGCCGTAAAAGACGGGGATGAATACATCATCAACGGGTCCAAGATCTTTATCACCAACGCTGGCTATGCGGATACCTTTGTGGTGTTTGCCATGACGGATCGGTCCCAGGGGACCCACGGCATTTCGGCCTTTATCGTGGAAAAGGGCACGCCCGGCTTTGAGGTCGGGACCGTGGAGAAGAAGATGGGCATCCACGCTTCGTCCACCTGCGAGCTGGTTTTCCGCGACTGCCATGTGCCCAAGGAAAATCTTCTGGGCAAGGAAGGCCAGGGCTTTGCGATCGCCATGACGACCCTGGACGGAGGCCGGATCGGCATCGCCGCACAGGCGCTGGGCATTGCCCAGGGGGCCTTTGACCGGACGGTCCGCTATGTGAAGGAAAGAGAACAGTTTGGTCGTCCCCTGTCCAAGTTCCAGAACACCCAGTTCAAGCTGGCCGATATGGCGACGGAAATTGAAGCTGCCCGCCTGCTGGTCTACAAGGCAGCCCTGGCCCATGACAGCAAGCCGCGCTTCAGCGAAGAGGCCGCCATGGCCAAGCTCAAAGCGTCTCGAGTGGCCATGTGGGTGACGACGGAATGCGTCCAGCTCCACGGGGGCTATGGCTACATCCAGGAATATCAGATTGAGCGGATGATGCGCGACGCGAAGATCACTGAAATTTATGAAGGAACCTCTGAGGTCATGGAGATGGTCATTGGCGGTTCTGTTTTATCGAAAGCCAAATAAGGGGAGGAGACGTCATGAAAATTCTTGTTTGTGCCAAACAGGTGCCGGATACGACGGAAATGAAGATCGATCCGGTCACCAATACCCTCATTCGAAAAGGGGTGCCGGCCATTTTAAACACCTATGATAGCTATGCGTTGGAACAGGCCCTCCAGATTAAGGATCAGGATCCGGAGCACAACCGGGTGGTCGTGGTGTCCATGGGGCCACCCCAGGCGGAGGGCATGCTGAAAAACTGCCTCGCCGTGGGCGCCGACCAGGTGTATCTGGTCACCGACCGGAAGTTCGGCGGCTCGGATACGCTGGCCACCTCCTATATTCTTTATGAAGCGGTGCAAAAGATCAACGAACTGGAGGGTCCCTTCGATGCGATTTTCTGCGGCAAGCAGGCCATCGATGGCGATACGGCTCAGGTGGGTCCGGAGCTGGCGGAGCATTTGGATATTCCGCAGATCACCTACGGGCTCCATGTGGAGGTCAAGGGCGATAAGGTCGTGATCGAGCGGGAGCTGGATGCCTGCCACCAAAAGGTGGAGACCAGCATGCCCTTCCTGGCCACCTTCAATAAGACCGACGAACTCCGTTATGCCCGCGTGCGTGACGCCCTTCGGTCGAAGAAGGCCGAGGTGCCCCAATTGACCTTTGAGGATTTCCCCGACATCGACACGACGGCCATTGGTCTAAAGGGTTCTCCGACGCGCGTCGTCAAATCATATACACCGGAAAGCAACAAAGAAGGCATCGTCATCCGTGAAGCAGATCCCAAGCTGGCCGCCAAGCGCCTGGTTTCTGCAATGGAACATGCCAAGGTCCTGTAGGAGGTTGTCCATGTCTGAATATAAAAATATGTGGGTTATTACCGAGCTGAATGAAGCAGGAAAGCCGGTCAATGTCAGTCTGGAGCTCCTGACGACGGCCCTGAAGCTGGCCGAGAAGGTCAATGAAAAGGTCTATTCGGTCATCATCGGCGCCAAGGTCGATGAGGCGGCCGAGGTCTGCAAGGCCTACGGTGCAGATGGCGTCGTCCTGGTCGAAGGGGACGTCTATAAAGAGTACAATACGGAAGTTTATACCAATGCCATCGAAAAACTGGTGGAGAAGTACCATCCTGAGACCATGTTTATTGGGGCCACCAACCAGGGTCGTGACCTGGGCCCCCGGGTATCCTCTCGCCTGAAGACCGGCTTGACCGCCGACTGCACGGAGCTCGACATTGATCCAGAGACCCGTAACATGCTTTGGACTCGTCCGGCTTTTGGGGGCAACCTCATGGCCCAGATTGTCTGCGCAGATAACCGGCCCCAGATTGGGACGGTTCGTCCCGGCGTCTTCCAGTCTGTCAAGACGGAGGCGAAAAAGGACATTGACGTCATCCGCGAAACGATCGACTTCCCCCGGGATCAGATTCGGACCCGGGTCATTGACACCATCTATGAGGAATCCGGCGAAGAGGTCAACCTGCTCGAGGCCGACGTCATCGTCTCCGGCGGCCGTGGCCTGGGCGATCCCAAGAATTTCGACCTGATCGAGGGCCTGGCCAAGGCGCTGGACGGCACCGTGGGCGCCTCCCGCGCCGCAGTTGATGCGGGCTGGATCACCCATTCCCACCAGGTCGGCCAATCCGGCAAGACCGTCAAGCCCCAGGTTTACATCGCCGTCGGGATTTCCGGCGCCATTCAGCACCTGGCCGGCATGCAGAATTCCGATTATATCATCGCCATCAACAAGGATCCGGAAGCCCCCATCTTTAAGGTGGCCGATATTGCCCTGGTCGGGGATCTGTTCGAGATTGTCCCTGAATTGACCAAGGAGGTCAATGCCTACCATGCGGCCAAGGCCAACTAGTCGGATCCTTCCGATTTTGTGCCCAGTCGCCTCTTAAAAAGAGGCCGGCAAGGGTCGGTGCAATTAAGGGATTTTATTCCCTGAAGAAAACGGCATAGTCGCAGAAGTGCGACTATGCCGTTTTTTTGATTGAAAAGGAACAACTGCTGTGGGCGTTATTGGATGATGCAGTTTTATGAGATCTACACGAAACGAAAAAGTGACAGCAATGCTCATACCATTGAGTTGGACGAATCTATCTTGATTTCCTTATCCTTATCAAACCAAGTTAGTTCCAGTTTTTGATTTGCCATTCCTTTTCCTCCCCGATCCATTCCAGAATAACATTAGGCGTGCCGCGCTTCCTCCACGCATTAGCCCTTCTTCCCTTCGCGAAATACGAAGAAGCGCTGGCCCAGATAGTTGAGCCCGACGAAGAGTACCATTCCGACCAGCATGGCGATGTTTTCAACCAGGTGCTGGTCCTGTCCGGTCAGGACCAGGCGGACCAGGGGCTTGGCCAGGCCATAGGCAATCAGATAGCAGAGGGTGATGTTCAGCACAAAGCGGGCCACCTCCTGCCAGGATCGTTTCCTGGACTGAAAGGTAAAATACTTGTTGAGGAAGTAGGACAGGATGGAGCCCAGAATATAGTTCAGGGCAGAGGAAAGCCAGTAGGAGGCGTGACAAAGGTTGTAGGCCAGAAACATCACGGCTGTGCCAAAAATGGTGTTCAAGACGCCCACGAGCAGAAATTTCCAGGTGGTTTGATCGATCAGGCCCTTTCCCCAGCTGCGTTTTTTCATGTGTTCCTCCCTCTTCCTTCATCCTTCTATTGTAAGCGAAGGGGGCGTGGGGGGCAATTTATGGGAGAAAAAATCAGCGTTTTGATATAAAATAAGATGAACTTTGGACCAGAAAAAGGTGAAAAGAGGGAGTTGGGAGTCGCGCATGCAGGAAGAGAACATGGAAAAGGCAACGAATCAAAAAGAGCAGGATCCCCTGGAGAAATATAAGCTCCTGGTCACATTTTTAGGAGATTTTTTAGGGCCCGACTATGAAGTATTGCTTCATGATATGGCCAAGCTGCCCAATTCGATCGTAGCCCTGGCCAATCCCATGTCAGGGCGGTCCCTGGGCGGGCCGATCACGGAATTGGGCCTGAAGATCTATCAGGAAAGAATGTACCAGGACCGAGATTATTATGTCAATTATCAAGGGCAAAAGGGGGATAATGTCTTCCGATCCGCCTCCTTTTTCATCAAGGACGAGGCGGGGGAGTTGATTGGCTTGCTTTGCATCAATTTTTCGGACCAACGCTATTTCAAGGCCATGCAGTCGATTTTGGGGATCATCCATCCCAAGGACTGGGCCAGACACCATGCCACCAATGCCCAATTGGGCGGCCCGCCTCCAGCCAGGGCGGAAGGCGGGGTGGAGGAGTTTCATTCCAATATTGATGAGCTGATGGTGCGCATTTTTGAAGAGGTGATTGTGGATTGTCCGATCCCGGCGGCGTATATGAAGCAGGAGGAGCGCTTAGAGGTCATCCGGGCGTTAGATAGTCGGGGGATGTTCCGCATGAAGGGGGCCGTTTCCTTTGTGGCGGACAAGTTGGATTGCTCCATTGCCACGGTCTACCGTTATCTCAATATGATCAATTGGCAGGAGTAGGGGATCCTCAGCGAAAGGCGAAGGATCGAATCAGAAGGGAGGATACAAGATGAAGCAGGACCACAAGGTGGGCCGTCCTCAGGGGCGGTCGCTGTTGCCCTTTGTGATTTTTATCGGCCTTTATTTGGGCATTGGCCTGTACCTGACGGCGAAGAAAACGGAGATGGCCTTTTACCAGTTTCCGATCTTATTAGCCGCCTTGATTGGCATTTTTTCCGCTTTTATACTTCATAAAGGAGACATGACCACCAAGCTCAATGCCCTGGTGCGGGGCATGGGTCATGAGGATATCATGATCATGTGTATGATCTATCTTCTTGCGGGGGCCTTTTCCGCATCGACGGATGCGATCGGGGCGGTCAAGTCGACCGTCAACCTGGCGCTGTCTTATGTGCCGGCCAACTTTTTGATCGCGGGCATGTTTTTGATCGCCGCCTTTTTGTCTCTGGCCCTGGGCTCCTCCATGGGGACCATCGGAGCAGTAGCTTCCATCGCCGTCCGGCTGGCGGTATCCAGTCATCTGAACCTCTACCTGATGGTGGGCGCTGTGTTGGGCGGGGCCATGTTTGGGGACAATCTATCGGTCATTTCCGATACCACGATTGCCGCTACCCGCAGTCAGGGCGTGGAAATGCGTGATAAGTTCCGCCTCAATTTTAAAATTGCCCTTCCGGCCGCCCTCCTTACCCTGGTGCTTCTGGTGATTTTTGGTCGGCCGGAAACTCAGCCCAAGCTGGAGCAGCTGGATTATTCTCTCATTAAGGTTTTGCCCTATCTCTTTGTCCTGGTGACGGCCCTGGCCGGGCTCAATGTATTTCTGGTTCTGGCCGGAGGGGTCGCTTTATCAGGCATCATCGGGCTGGCAACCGGGTCCATTAGTTTTATTGCCTTCTCCAAGGCCTGTGGGGATGGAATGCTGGGCATGTCAGAAATCTTTATCCTGTCCATCTTGGTGGGCGGTCTTGCCGCCATGTGCCGGGATGATGGGGGCTTTGACTGGTTAATTGCCAAGCTGTCCAAAAATGTGCGCTCCTCCGCCTCTGCCCAGCTGGCCATTGCCTCGATTGTTTCGGTGGCTGACCTGGCTTCCGCCAATAACACGGTCGCCATCATCATTTCCGGCCCCATTGCCCGGGATCTTTCCTACCGCTACCGGGTGGATCCCCGCC
>CABTYV010000048.1 GCA_902489145.1 uncultured Tissierellia bacterium
CGGAGGCCCTGGCCATGCTGGAAGCAGGAGCCAACCGGATCGGCGCTTCGGCAGGGCCGGCGATTGTGGAGGAAAGAGACGCATAAAATGGGAGAAGGAGGCAGCGATGGCAGAAAAAATGCAGGACCTGGATACCGTCAGACGCATCATCCACCAGGCCCATCATATGGTCTTTTTTGGCGGAGCGGGGGTTTCGACGGCCTCCGGCATTCCGGATTTTCGTTCGCCTCAGGGCCTCTATCATCAAAAAAATAACCGGCCCTATCCACCGGAATCTTATTTTTCTCATGAGTTTTGCTGTCAGGATCCAGATGGCTTTGCGGATTTTACGCGGGAGTGCTGGCGCTCCTACCAGGTTGAGCCGTCGGGCGCTCATCTCCAGCTGGCCCGGTGGGAGGCGGAGGGAAAGCTGGACTGCGTGGTGACACAGAATATCGACGGCCTCCATCAAAGGGCTGGCTCCCACAGGGTCTTTGAAATTCACGGCAATATGCGAGATATCTACTGCCCCTATTGTAGCGATGAGGTGGACACTGAGACCTTTATGAAAGGCCACGGTCGCTTTCCCTGCCCCCGCTGTGGCAGGCCAGTGCGAGCCGCCGTCACTCTTTACGGCGAGGCCCTGCCGGAAGAGGCTTTCCGGCAGGCGATGGAAGCCATCGCGGCCTGTGATGTCTTGATCGTCGGGGGGACTTCCCTGGTGGTCTATCCGGCGGCAGGTCTGATTCGCTACTATCAGGGCCATCAGCTGATCATGATCAATCAGGAGCCAACGGTCGCTGATGGGGCGGCGGATTATCTCCTGCACGGGGATATTGCCCAGCTTTTGCCCGCGCTGGCGGGCGTCTCCTAAGGAACTATTATTGGATTTAGAAAGAGAGAATTAGCTTGAAGGAAAAATTTTATCGTTTTATGCAGGGCCGTTACCTGGGCGATCGCTACAACCAAGCCATTACGGGCCTGGCCATGCTTTTGATCGTGATCAATTTGCTTTTTTTTCGCAGCCGGATCCTTTCCTTTCTCTCCCTGGCAATTGTCTTTTATGCCTGCTATCGGAGCCTGTCGAAGGACATTGACCGCAGGTCGCGTGAAAATGCACGCTTTCTGAAGAGTACGCAGGGGCTGCGGGGGGGCTTTCGCAAGTATAAACGCCGTCTTTTCGGCGAAAATGGCTATCGCTATTTTCCTTGCGAATCCTGTGGCAAGGAGCTGCGCGTCCCGATCAAGAAGGGCAAGGTCAAGGTTCGCTGCCCCAACTGCAAGCATGAGATGGTCAAGCGCACGTGAGAAGACGGGCAGGGACGCCGTCCCTGCTTGCAGTGGGCGGGTTTCGCCGGAGGCCCTTTTTTTGAGAGGAGGAGCGAATGACTTCTTTTGTGCATCTTCATCTACATACGCCCTACTCCCTTTTGGATGGCTTTTGTAAGATTGACGAATTGATGGCCCTGTGCCAGGACCAGGGGATGGATGCGGTGGCCATCACCGACCACGGCAATCTCTTTGGGGCCATTCAGTTCTACAAGGCCGCTCGAGCCAGGGGGATCCGTCCTCTGATCGGCTGCGAGGTTTATGTGGCAGAGGATCCGACAGATGTCCACAACCGGACGCGCTACCATCTGATCCTGCTGGCGGAGACCAATCAGGGCTATCACAACCTCCTGCGGATCGTCTCGGAGGGCTATGTGACGGGCTACCACCATGGCAAGCCCCACGTGAGCCATGCCTGCCTGGCGAAATTTTCGGAGGGGCTCATTGCCCTCTCGGCCTGTCTGCAGGGGGAATGTGCCAGACGGGCCTTGGACAGCGACTATGAGACAGCTAGGGAAACGGCTCTGACCTATCAGCGCATTTTCGGTGCGGACCATTTTTATCTGGAGCTTCAAAATCATGGCATTCGGGAGGAGGCGGTGGTCAACCGCATTTTTGACCGGATCCATCGGGAGACGGGCTTGCCCCTAGTTGCGACGAATGACTGCCATTACCTGCGCCGGGCGGATGCGGAGGCCCATGACGTCCTGCTTTGTATTCAGACGGGTAAAACGCTGAGCCAGCAGGATAGGATGCGCTTTCCCTCCGACGACTTCTATGTCAAAAGCGCCGAGGAAATGAGGGCTCTTTTCGGGAGCTATGAGGGGGCCATCGAAAACACCGGAAAAATTGCAGACCGCTGCCAGGTGGAGCTCACCTTTCATCAGCTTCATTTGCCTCATTTTGAGAGCCCGACCGGGGAGGACAACCAGGCCTATTTTGAGCGCCTGGTTTTTGAGGGCATCGAGCAGCGCTATGGAGCGGATCAGGCGGGGGCGGGCAGGGAAGGGCGGCTCTTTGATGCCCGGAGGCGTGCCCAGCACGAGCTGCAGGTGATCGAGTCCATGGGCTTCGTGGACTATTTTCTGATCGTCCAGGATTATGTTCAGTATGCCCGCAGGCAAGGGATCCCCGTGGGGCCGGGCCGGGGGTCGGCCGCCGGCTCGATCGTCTCCTATGCCCTTGCCATTACCAATATTGACCCCCTTCGCTATGACCTGCTTTTTGAACGCTTCCTCAACCCGGAGCGCGTCTCCATGCCGGATATCGATATCGATTTTGGCTATGAACGCCGAGAAGAAGTGATTGATTATGTGAAGGAAAAATATGGGGCGGACCGGGTGGCCCAGATTGTGACCTTTGGGACCATGGCGGCCAAAAATGCCATTCGGGATGTGGGCCGGGTCCTGGATCTGCCCCTCAGTCAGGTGGACCGCATTGCCAAGGCGGTGCCGACGGTTCTAAAAATCACCCTGGACAAGGCGCTGGACCAGGATCCTGATTTTCGCAAGCTTTATGAGGAGCGGCCCGACAACCGCACTCTCATTGATTTGGCGCGCAAGGTAGAAGGGATGCCGCGTCACGTATCCACGCATGCGGCTGGCGTTTTGATCGCTTCCGAGCCGGTGGACCATATGGTGCCGCTGTCCCAGTCTAAAGGGCAGATCACCACCCAATACAACATGACGGAGCTGGAGGAGCTGGGCCTGTTGAAAATGGACTTTTTGGGCCTGCGCAACCTCACGGTCATTGCGGATGCCCTCACCCTGATCCAAAACCGCACGGGCGAGGAGGTGGATATTGACCAGATTGAACTCCAGGATCCGGCCGTTCTGGCGCTTTTTGCCCGGGCGGAGACGATGGGGGTTTTTCAGTTTGAATCCTCCGGCATGCGCAATTTCCTAAAGGATTTGAAGCCGGACCGTTTTGAGGACCTGGTAGCGGCCAATGCCCTTTTCCGACCGGGGCCCATGGACTATATTCCCAATTATATTGCCGCTCGTCATGATCCGAGCCAGGTGCATTACCTCCATCCCAAGCTGGCCCCTATTTTAAAGCCGACCTACGGGGTGATTGTCTACCAGGAACAGGTCATGCAGATCGTTCAGCAGCTCGCCGGCTACTCTTTGGGCGGGGCAGACAATCTCAGGCGGGCCATGTCGAAAAAGAAGATGGCCGTCATGGAGGAAAACCGGGCCAGCTTTATCTATGGAAAGCAGGACCCAGAGGGACGCACCCTCATTCAGGGCTGTGTGGCGAACGGCATTTCGGCAGAGATTGCCGGACAAATTTACGACCAGATGATCGAATTTGCCAAGTACGCCTTCAACAAATCTCATTCGGTGGCCTATGCCTATGTGGCCGTGCAGACCGCCTATTTGAAGCATTATTATCCGACAGAATATATGGTCGCCCTCCTGACCTCCATCATGGAGGACAGCAAGAAGCTGGCCCTCTATCTGGAGGAGGCCAGGCGGATGGGCCTGGAGGTGCTGGGCCCCAATATTAACTATTCAGAGGGAAAATTTTCTGCAGAGGGCCCCCGGATCCGCTTTGGCCTGCAGGCGGTCAAGGGGGTGGGCAGCGGCCTGGTTCAGGCGACGGTCGCGGCCCGGGCAGCGGACGGTCGGACCTTCCGAGATCTTTCAGACTATGTCCAGCGGATGCAGGCGGTGGATCCGGGGGCGGTCAACCGAAAGGCCATGGAAAATCTGATTAAAGCGGGGGCTATGGATGATTTCGGTCGTCATCGCGCTCAGCTGATGATGGACCTGGAGGAGGTCCTTCATTCCGCCGCCCACCAGCGCCGGATGAACCTGGCCGGGCAGGTCTCGCTTTTTGAGTCCATAGCGGCGGAAGAGCATGCGGAAGGTCAGATCCGCGAATATCAGAAAGCCCAGCTTCTGGCCTATGAGAAGGAGGTCCTGGGGATTTATCTCAGTGGCCATCCCCTTTCTCCCTATCGAAGCCTGATCGAGGGGCGGGTCAGCTTTTCCCTGGACCGGCTGGGGGAGGGAGAAGGACTCAGCCAATGGGATGGCCGATATGTTACAATGGCGGGGATCGTGCAAAGCAGGCGGGATTTGCTGACCAAAAAAGGGGATAAGATGTGCTTCCTTCGCTTTGAGGATTTTTACGATAGTATGGAAGCGGTTTTTTTCCCGCGGGCCTTCGAGGCGGCCCAGGCGGAGCTACAGGCCGATGCGGCACTTCTTTTCGAGGGCAAGCTTCAGGAACAAAACGATCAGCTTCAGCTGCTTGTCGACCGAGTGACCCCACTGGCCTCTTTAAGAGGGGGCAGTCTTTATCTAAAACTGGACTCCAGGCAACAGGAGCGCTACCAGGTTGTAAAGAAGACACTGGAACGCTTCCCTGGGGCCTGCCCGGTCTATCTTTATTTTGTAGACCGCAAGCAGGCCGTTCGGATGGAGGACCGCTTCCGGGTGCACCCGGAAGCGGCCCTGCTCCAGGCCCTGCAGGCTTGCTTGGGGGACGACTGCGTGGTCTATCAAAAGGGGGGCACGCAAACGGAAGCGAAAGAAAATCCACCGGAGGCGTAAAGGCGCCTTCGACCGATTACCTAAGGAGGTTTTATGCGAACCATTGCCATGTTAACATCGGGTGGAGATGCACCGGGCATGAATTCCTGCATCCGGGCCATTGCCCGTTCGGCCCTTTCGGCGGGCCTACGGGTCAAGGGCATTCGCTTTGGCTATGATGGGCTCATGCGGGGGGATATTTATGAGATGAACGTCTCCTCGGTAGCCGATATCATTCAAAAGGGGGGGACCATTTTAGGAACCGCCCGCTCGACGGAATTCACCAGCGAGGAGGGGCAGCAAAAGGCCCTGAAAATTCTGAAGCGATTTGGCATCGATGGCTTGATCGTGATGGGCGGGGATGGCTCTATGAAGGGCGCAGAAGCCCTGGCTAAGCTGGGGATCCTCACGGCCGGGGTGCCCTGCACCATTGACAATGATATGGGTTATACGGATTATACCATCGGCTTTCATACGGCCGTGGAGACGGTGATTGAGTCGATCGGCAGACTTCGGGATACCTCCGCTTCCCATGCCAGGGCCAATATCGTCCAGGTGATGGGTCGTCACTGCGGGGATATCGCCCTTTATGCCGGATTGGGCGGTGGAGCGGAGTCGGTCGTGGTGCCGGAGCACGAATTTGATGTCAAAAGCATCACGGATCGCATTCGTCGGGGCAAGATGCGGGGCAAACGCCACCATATCATTGTGATGGCGGAAGGCGTTGGGGAGCCCTACCAGTTAAAAGAGGATATTATGCGTCTGACGGGGATCGAAACCCGGATCACCATTCTGGGCCATGTGCAGCGGGGTGGATCCCCGTCTTTTACGGATGCCAAGCTCGGCTGCATCATGGGGGAAAGGGCGGTTCAGGCCCTCCTGGAGGGACATAGCTCGGTGGCCATTGGCAGCCATGGGCAGGAGTTTTTCACCATGCCGATCTCTGAGGCCGTCCGCATCCCCCACCAGCTCAACGAGAACTTATATGATCTGATTGGTAAGCTCTCATCCTAAATCAGAGGCAGGCAAAGCCAAACACAGGCAAAAGAAAGGGGAGGACGATGAAGAATACAAAAGTGGTTTGCACCATCGGACCGGCGTCGGAGTCGGAAGAGATCCTCAAGCGTCTGATTGAGGAGGGCATGGATGTAGCCCGTTTGAATTTTTCGCACGGGACCCATGAGGAGCACCTGGTAAAAATCAAACGCCTGAAAAAACTGAGACGAGCCCTTGGGGTCCCCCTGGCCATCGCCCTGGATACCAAGGGGCCGGAGATTCGCCTGGGGAATTTTAAAGACCATCAGCCCGTTTCGCTTCACCGGGGCGATGCCATCACCCTGACCACGCGGACCATTGAGGGCAGTGCTGAGGCGGTGTCCATTTCCTATCAGGGCCTGCCAGCGGATGTAAAGCCGGGCGCCCGTATCCTCATCGATGATGGCCTGGTGGAGCTCCAGGTAGAGTCCGTGACCGACGATACCGACATCCACTGCAGGGCCATGAACTATGGGGAGATTTCGGATCATAAAGGAGTCAATGTCCCAGGTACCAATGTCAAATTACCGGCCATTACCCCCCAGGACCGGGCGGATATTTTATTCGGTCTGGAAGCAGGCATCGATATCATCTTTGCCTCCTTCATTCGGACGTCCTCCGATGTGTTGGAAATCCGTCAGCTGCTGGAGGAAAATGGCGGTTCGGAGATTCAGATCTTTCCCAAGATTGAAAGTCAGCAGGGCGTACAAAACCTGGAGGAGATCCTTCCTTCCTGCGATGGGATTATGGTGGCCCGAGGCGACTTAGGGGTGGAGATTCCCACGCAGGAGGTTCCCCTGGTGCAAAAGCAGATCATCCGGATGGCCAACAACGCGGGAAAGCCGGTGATTACTGCTACCCAGATGCTGGATTCCATGTCGCGCAATCCTCGTCCCACCCGTGCCGAAGTCAATGATGTGGCCAACGCCATTTTGGATGGATCGGATGCCATCATGCTTTCGGGCGAGACGGCCGCAGGGCTCTATCCGGCGGAGTCAGTCCGTCAGATGCGGATGATTGCTGAAACCGTGGAGGGCAGCCCGGACTTTCTCAATTCGATTGCTGACCGCCAGAGCTGGATCTCGCCCAACACCTCGGCGGCCATTGCCCGCTCCACCTGCATGATTGCCCAGCAAACGCGGACCCGCGCGATCGTCGCTGCCACCTCCTCCGGTTTTACCGCCCGGCAAATTTCGAGCTACCGGCCTCTGATTCCGATTATCGCAGTCACGCCGGATGAAAAGGTCTATCATCAGCTGTCGATTGTCTGGGGGGTCACTCCGATGATTTCTCAAAATTCCCTGGAAACGGATGAGCTGGTGGATCGTTCCATCCTGGCGGCCTTAAAGACCAAGCTGGTTCGGGAAGGGGATCAGATTATCCTGACAGCCGGCATCCCCTCCGGCTTCGGTTCCCAGACGAATATGATCAAGGTGCATACCATCGGCGATATTTTGGTCATGGGGCAAGGGATCGGGAAGCAGTCTGTGGTGGGCCAGGTGGTGGTAGGCTCAACCGCCAAGGAGCTGGAAGGGCGCTTTGAAGAAGGCGCCATTCTGGTGGCCCGCTTCACCGGAGCGGACATGATCCCCTTTATTACCAAGGCATCGGCGGTGATTGTGGAGGAGGGGGGCCTAACCTCCCATGCCGCCGTGGTGGGGCTCCATTACGGAAAGCCGACCATTATTGGGGCGCGCAATGCCACCCGGTCCATGCAGGACGGGATGACCGTCACGGTCGATGCAACGACCGGCATTGTCTATGCCGGATCGTCGAAGGTGCTTTAACCATTGGGGATCAAGCGATCCTGAGAGGAGGGGCACTTGCAAAAAATCTTGCTGATTGAGGATGATGGGGCCATCCTCGCATCCTTAGGGGCCTACCTGCGCCAGCATGGGTACTGGGTTCGCACGGTAACAGGAGAGCAGGAAGCCGCATTCGCCCTAACAGAGGAGCGCTTTGACCTGGCCCTGATCGATATCACCTTGCAAAACGGAAGTGGCTTTGGCGTTTTGGAAAAGGCCCGCCTGAAGGGCCTTCCGGCCATTTTCTTAACCGCAGAGGAAGAGGAGGCAAGCGTCGTTCGCTCCTTTCAGGAGGGCGCCTATGATTATGTGGTGAAGCCTTTTCGCCCGCTGGAGCTTTTAGCGCGTATCCAAAGTGTGTTAGACCGCCAGCGGGGGCAGGGGGCGTTCCTAGACCTGGGTGCAGTCATCGTCAACCTAGAACGCGGCACGGTGAGCCGGGAAGGGCAGGAATTTGCGCTATCGGCGCTGGAGCTTCGCCTCTTACAAACCCTTCTGGCCAATCGGGGACGGGTCCTCTCCCGCAGTCGCCTTCTTGAGGAAATTTGGGACGTGGGTGGGGATTTCGTGAATGACAATACCCTTTCCGTTTACATCAAACGCCTGCGCGAAAAGCTGGAGGGGGATCCTAAAAATCCCGTCCTGATTGTGACGGTGCGTGGGCTGGGCTACCGGATGGATTAGGAGGGACGATGTTTGGAAATCGTCATTGGGATAGGGCAGGATGGGCTTTGTTGAGCGTCCTTGTATTAACCCTTCTTATGGCCTTATGGCTGGAACCCAAGGCGCTCTACTTCCTGATTCCCCTTAGTTTCCTATTTGCCGGTATCGTGGGCGCCTATTTGCACCGGCTCCATCGGTCCTTAGCCCATTTGAGTGAGCAGGTAG
>CABTYV010000049.1 GCA_902489145.1 uncultured Tissierellia bacterium
GTCCGGGGTTCGAGTCCCTGATGGCCCACTATTTTTACTAGACAAGTCAATAAAATTGTTTTAGAATACCCATATGCCCAGATAGCTCAGTCGGTAGAGCAAGGGACTGAAAATCCCTGTGTCGCTGGTTCAATTCCGGCTCTGGGCATTTTTTTTTATTAAAAAAGGCGCATTTCGTTCGGGATGCACCGCTTCGGGACGCATTTGGCGCAGGAGACACCACACCGGGATCCATTTCATCCGGAGGCATTTCGTCAGGATCTATTGGGATAGAAGGAGGTATATTTTGACGGAAGAGAAGAAAATAAAGAAGGAGCCGGCGCCGGCCTCAGGGGCTAAGGATCGATCCTTCCAGATCATGGCCCCCAGCCCCCAGGTGCGGGAGATGAGCCAGCGAATTTTGCTGGTCTGTCTGTCGGCCACGATTTATGCCCTGGAGATGAATTTTTTCCTGGCTCCGGCAGGCCTCCTACCGGCTGGCTTGGCGGGGATGGTGCGGCTGATTCAGCAAATTGCCCTGCAGTTTTTCCATCGTGAGCTGCCCTACGGGGTGCTCTACGTACTGTTTAACCTGCCGCCTGCTCTTTTGGCCTACCGCCATGTGGGCAAGCATTTTGTCCTTCTGTCCTTTCTCCATGTCGTCGTCGCCTCTGTCGTGATTGACCTCTTGCCCGTACGGGCGGTGAGTAACGACATGATTCTTTTAGTGGTGATCGCCGCCACAATGAACGGGATCCTGCTGGCTATGGCGCTCAATGCCAATGCTTCCGCCGGCGGCACAGATTTTATTGCCATGCTGGTTTCGACCAAAACGGGCAAGCCCTTTTGGAGTCAGCTATTCGTCTTCAATGCCTTCTTGCTGACGCTCTCGGGCTTTCTTTTTGGCTGGCGTCCCGCCCTTTACTCCATTATTTATCAATTTCTTTCCACTACGGTGGTCAATAAGCTCCACGAGCGCTACCAGCGCTTTACCCTCATGTTTGTCGCCGACCAGGTGGAGCCCTTGGCCACGGATCTGATGAAGCTGACCCGCCACGGCGTGACCTCCCTCAAGGGGGTGGGCGAGTATTCCGGTACCGAGCGGGCCATCCTCTATATGGTGGTTTCGAAAGCGGATATGCCGGCCATTAACCAGTATCTGGCCCAGCACGGGCAGCACGTATTTATGAACGTCATGGATTCCCACGAATTGAGTGGACGCTTCTATCTTAAGCCCCTCGATTAACGGGCAGGTGTGGAATCATTAAAAAAGCCGCTGCAAGCATCTCAGCTTCTTGCAGCGGCTTTTTTGATCCAGCCCCTCCGATCAGGAGCGGGGCGGCAGGTCTTTTTTTCCTGTGAAGCGAAGGCCAATGAGCATGATCAGGGCAAACACGATCAGATAGAAGAGGACGGGCAAGCGGAAGAGGCCCTCCGCTTGGGCTGCTTGATAGGGCACGATACCGTGGGCATAGATGGCAGCGACAATCATGAAGACCGATCCGGCGATGGCCAGAAGGGGGAGGACAAAGCGCTTGAAGGGCGAAAGCTCCCTGGCCTTTTTCATGAAAAACACGAAGATCGGAATATAAAAAGCATAGATGGTGATGATGGGCAGCTCCGAGGAATCGAAGCTAAAAAAGCCGAACCAGGGCTTGGGCGCAAGATTGGCCCCGAAGAAATAGACCAGCCAGAAGGCGCACACCAGGAGGGCAAAGATGGAAGAGTTGGTGGGCATATTGGTCGTTTCGCTCAGCTCGCTGAAGGTTTTGGGCGCAGGACCGTAGCCTCTGACCGCAATGGAATAAAAGCCTCTGGTGGAGCCAAGCATGAGGCCGTTCAGGGTTCCCATGCAGGAAATTGCAACAAAGAGGTTGAGAATATTGCCCAGGATATTGCCAAACACATGGGTGAAGGCGACGGAGGCCCCTTCCCTGCGCAGGGTTTCAACGCTCGCTCCCCCCGCGATGCCGATGTAATAAAATACATAAACGGCCATGATGACGGCGCCGCCCACCAGGAGAGCAATGGGCAGATTGCGCTTGGCATTTTTGAGCTCCGCATTGATCGAGGTGGCAATCACCCAGCCCTCATAGGCGAAGGCGGTCGAGCAAACAGCGACGAAGAGGGCGGCGCTGCTGCCCGAGGCGGTTTTGAAGTTCTCTACCAGGATGGGGGAGGCGGCCCCGGCCATATGATGGGTAAGGCCATAAATCGTGCCAACCACCGCCATCAGCAGGAGGGGAATCAATTTGATAAAGGTCGTAGAGACCTGAAATTTGCCGCTTATTTTGGGGGACAGGGCATTGATCGCATAGCTTCCAATCAGGAAAAGCAGGCCAGCACCAGGCATTCCGGCCCGTAGACGCAGCCCCCTTCCGAGGCTGCAATATGGAGGGCAAAATTTGGATTGACCGAGCAAATAAAGACCAAAAGGTAGCGGGCCGAGAGCCAGGCAAGGACAGAGGTCATCCCGGGATAGTAGATGGTGCTCATAAACCAGCCCACCAGATAGGCATACTTGTGGCCAACGGTTGCCTCGGCATAGTCCACCACGCCATTGATTCTCTCTACCTTCTGTGCCATTTCGGAGAAAGCCAAAATGCAGCAGATCATAATCGCGCCGCCAATGATCCAGGCAATAATGCCGAGGGGCATATCGCCTTCGGTTTTTTCCAGAATGGTTTGCGCTTTAAAAAAGACCCCGCTTCCAATCACAATGCCGACCACCATACAGATGGCGGTGAGCAGGCCGTAGCGCTTTTCAAGCTTGTTTGACATTGGTATTCCTCCCTTTTTCTTTTCGGGAGGCGCCCCCCTCAGTTCCTTCAAACAGAAGAGGGCGCGCCCTTGGCGAAAAAAATAGAATGCGAATACTATACATTAAAAAAATAAAAAATGCAATTCATTTTTTGCCAAGACGCGATCATTCAAAATTTATTAGGCCCCATAGCGTTCAATCAGAACGACATAGGCCTCCTTTTTGGTCCTGCGAAGCAAGCGGACCAGACGAATTTTCCCTTTATGGCGGAAGGAAACCCGCGCCCCCTCCTCCAAGATTCGGTCCGGCTGGATGATTTGACAGCCTTCTATAAAAACCAGTCCCGAGCGGATGGCCTCCTGGGCCTTGCCGCGTGAGAGGCGAAAGGCGGAGGAGACCATCCGGTCCAGGCGGAGGGAGGAGACCACCAGTTCCTCCTCTATTCCTTGAGGGCGGGCCGCCAAGGGAAGGGCTTCGATGGGTTGACAGGTCACCCGGGCTCGGCCCACCTGATTTAATTGTGCGACGATGAAGGGGGCGATGGCGCCTTTGACATAGGCATAGGCCCGGTCTTCCTGCACAATGAGATCGCCCAGGACCTTCCGATCCAGGCCCAGCCCCAATAGCGCCCCCAGATAATCGGGATGGGCGAGCTTGACAAAAGCAGACGATCGAGACGTAATTTCCAACAGGGCAATGTCGGCCTGACCAGGCCCGAAATGGAGGAGCTTACGCTCCCACTCCGGCCGGTAAAGGACCCAGGGCACATAGGCAAATTCCTTTTGATGGGCCAAAAATTCCGAGGCTGCTTCTGGGGATAAAAAATCGGAATCGACCGGCCGTCCCTGTCGATAGGAAAGGGCGGCCAAGTCGTATAAATGCTCCAGCATGATGTCTGTCTCCTCATTCTCATTTTAAAGAACTTGTGGTATATTTTATGGTGAGTTTTCGGAAGCGGCCGTGTTTTTTTGCGGGCCATGAAGCATGCTTCCCGGATCCGAGCGTCGCGGGATCGGCTGCTTGGTCCGATAATCACTGATAGCATAGCATAAGAACAAGATCTGCCGGCATCGGGTTTTTTGACACAGGTTGGCCAGCTAGAGATAGATCGGGAGGAGCCCTTGGAAAAACATCATTACTACCGGACAGAGCCGGATTCATGGGACGATGAATCGTCCCTGGAGGATACGACCCGGATGGAGGTGCCTCGTGTAAGGACGAAGGAGGCTTCGCCGGCGCCGCAAGCGAATCCAAAGGAAAAAAAGCCGGAGCCTCGTCGCGCAAAGCCCGCCCGGAGCGTGAAGGAAGGGGAACCGGCCCGTTCGCTCGCTGAAAAGCCGGCCAAGCCGAGCCATCGCTATCTTTTCTTCCTCCTGTTGGTTTTTCTGCTGACCATCCTCTATACGGTCTACCTCTTCCGCGGTTTTTTGGGCGGGGGCAATGTGCCCAAGCAGTCCGGATCGGAGGAAAAAAAGAACTTTGAGTTTGTAGAGCCTTCCGAGGAATCCGTGGAGGATGAAAACAGCATTATCATCGAATAGGCCATTGGTTAAAAATGAAAAATTTCAATTATTAGAAAGGAATGATAAAAAACTTTTATCATTCCTTTCTTTCTTCTCCCCCTTGTTAAAGATAAGATAGAAACAAAGAGGCAGCGTCCTCTTCGTCTTCGTCGAAAGGAGGAAAGATGAAAGATAAAAAACTTTGGCCCATCGTTTTGGCGGGTGCCTTGATTGGGGCCGCCGGTGTCGGACTTTTTGCCTTGGGCAATCCGGCCAACATGGGCTTCTGTATCGCCTGTTTCCTGCGCGATACGGCGGGCGCCCTCAAGCTTCATACCGCGCCTGTGGTCCAGTACCTGCGTCCGGAAATTATTGGCATTATTTTAGGCTCCTTCTGCATTTCTCTATTGACCAAGGAGTTTAAAGCAAGAGGCGGGTCTTCACCCCTGACTCGTCTGTTCTTAGGTTTTATTGTGATGGTATGCGCCCTGGTCTTCCTGGGCTGCCCCCTGCGGATGTTCCTGCGGATGGGCGCGGGCGATCTGAATGCATGGATTGCCCTGATTGGCTTCGTGGGCGGCGTCTATGTCGGCACCCTCTTTTTGGGTCGTGGCTTCTCTCTGGGCCGGGCTTATGAGAAAAATCCGGTAGAGGGCGTCCTTATGCCGGGTCTGCAGGTTGTTTTCCTCTGCCTGCTGGTTGCGGCACCGACACTTTTGGCCTTCTCTGAGAAAGGACCGGGCTCCCAGCATGCAGCCATCCTGATTTCTCTGGTGGTGGCCTTGGCCGTCGGGATCCTGGCACAGAAATCCCGTCTTTGCCAGATGGGCGCTTTCCGGGATCTGATCATGCTGAAGGATCCCCATCTCCTTTGGGGGTCGCTGGCCATTTTGCTGGTGGCGATCGTCGGCAACCTGATCCATGGTTCCTTTAAGCTCAGCATGGTGGGACAACCCATTGCCCATAGCGAAAGTCTTTGGAATATCCTCTCCATGTTTGCGGTCGGGCTCGCATCCACCTTCCTGGGTGGCTGTCCCATGCGCCAGCTGGTCTTAACGGGTACAGGCAATGTCGATTCGGGCATCACCGTCATCGGCATGGTGCTTGGCGCCGCTTTTGCCCACAACTTCAAGCTGGCCTCTGGCGGCGAGAAGATCGTGGACGGCGTTCGCCAGGGTGGGACCACACCGGGTGGCCGCATCATGGTCATCGTTTCGATTGTGGCGCTGCTTTTGCTCGGCCTTGCCTATACAAGAAAACACCAGGAAGCTTTGAAGAAATAGGAGGTCCTCATGAAAGAAGTGGATGCACGCGGGCTTTCCTGCCCGGAGCCGGTTCTATTGGCCAAGGCGGCCGTAGAAGCGGGTGATTTTCCTGTCACGGTGCTCGTGGATGATGCGGCACCCTTTGAAAATGTGCAGCGTTTTGCGGTCAATGCGGGCTATCAGGTGAGCACAGCCGAGATTGACGGTGGGCACAAGATCACCATTCAAAAATAACACCATATTATATCGATGAAGACGAGTGGGGATGGCGCCGGCGGAAGGTCCGGCGCCATCCCTTTTCATCCATGAGGGACAAGGAGTTTTTATGGAAAAAATTGCGACCTTTCATACCACGTTCGGCGCCCAATCCTTTCTCCGCCGCTTGCAGGAGCGGGGGGATCAGACAGCGCGCATCGTTCCAACCCCGCGGAAGCTCTCGGTTTCCTGCGGCCATGCGGTCACTTTTACATCGGAATTTTGCGAGGATTTGGTGGATGAGGATACCGCGGGGGTCTATCTGGAGGAGGCGGGCACCTATCGGGCCATTTTTGAGCAGGACTAGTGCTATTGCCAAATGTAAAAAAGCCCTTTTATCCCCGCTTCGGGCTATCCAGGATTTCCCGGAGCACATCTAACGCCTGGTCCATGTCCGCCTTGCTCTGTTGGTAGCCGACCGAAAAACGGATGCTCCCCTCAGGAAAGGAGCCAACGCTTTTGTGGGCCCAGGGGGCACAGTGCAGCCCGACCCGGTTGAGGATCCCCCTTTCAGCAAGGCGGGCGGCGATGGCCCCGCTGTCTTGTCCCGCCACCTGAAAGGCCAACACCTCCACGCGGTCCTCCGCCTCTGGATCCGTCGGGCCAAAGAGCCTGATTTGGGGCAGCTTGCTCATTTCAGAGAGTAGGTAGCGGAAGGTCTCCCGTTTTTTGGCTTCCAGCGTGTCAATCCCTTTTTCCATTAGAAAATGGAGAGCAGCGTGAAGCCCGGCGATGGCGGGCAGGGGCAAGGTGCCAGCCTCCATCCGGTCCGGATAGGGAGCCGGCATGCGCTCCAGGTCCGAAAAGGACCCCGTGCCGCCGCAGATGACCGGCTCCAATACTTCCGCCAGGGCAGGCGAGAGAACCATCCCACCGATGCCCTGCGGCCCTAGCAAGGCCTTGTGGCCAGTAAAGCATATGGCATCGATCTGATCCTTTTCCATTGAAAGGGGCCGGGATCCGGCCAATTGAGCGCTGTCGACGGCGAAAAAGAGGCCCGCCTCGCGCGCGATCCGGCCAATGGCTCGCAGCGGCGTCATGGTCCCGACCAGGTTGGAAGCGGCCGTCATCAAAATTAGCCGGGTGTTCGGCCGAATCGCGGCCTTGACCGCCTCCGGGTCTATGCGCCCCACCCGGTCCGCCTGCACCTTGCTCCATTCGATGCCCCTTTCCCTGGCCAATCGCATCAGGGGACGCACCACCGCATTGTGTTCCATGCTGCTCGTAACGACATGGTCCCCTTCCTTCAATAGCCCATAGAGCAGTTGATTGATCGAAAGGGTGACGCCGGAGGAGAAGATCACATGCCGTGGGTCCTTTCCCTCAAAAAAATGGGCAATTTGTAGGCGGGTTTCAAAAAGCAGCTGGTCGCTGGCCAATGCACCGCCATAGCTGCCTCGATTGGCATTGTAGGCACCTTGCTCGATAAAGCGGGCCATGGCGGCTGCCACGCCGGGCGCCTTGGGAAAAGAGGTAGAGGCCTGGTCAAGATTGATACAGGCAGGAGTTGGAGGGGCTTGCTGGCCTGACTCGATGGTCGATGGGATTTGAGACATATGGACCTCCTTAATTGGCAGGCGCTCAATGCTGGCAGTCGATTATTGCACTGGCAGTCGATTGCTGCACTGGCAGTCGATTATTGCACTGGCAGTCGATTGCTGCACTGGCAGTCGATTGAAGGGCTGGAAAGGGACCTGCCGTTCCGGTTTTCATTGTCCTTATTATCTCACGCCAGGCGGTTCCCTTGTCAAGCGGTTCCCTTGTCAAGCTCGGCCGGTCATGCTAGAATGGCGTTAACTTTTTCGAAAGGAGCAGGGAATGGATCGTTTTGATGAAGTAAAAGAGATTTTAGTGGATGTGCTGGGCGAACGAGCCGAAAATATTGAGTTGGATACGGATCTGATGGAGGATCTTGGGGCTGATTCGCTGGACCTGGTTGAGGTGACTATGGCCATCGAGGACAATTATGAAATCGAGATTGCGGATGAGGACATTGCCCAGATTCGCACCTTTGAAGATGTGCTGAAGGCGCTTGACCGGGTGCTGGGAGACCAGTAATCGCGATAGCTCTGAACGGGCGCGAGGTTCAGAATGGGAAGAGGCTCTGCGTGAGCGGGGTACATTTCTGCGAATCCAATCGGCTCGCAAAAAAATGAGGAGGGGGCTTGCGAAACGGCTTCAATCTTGTTATACTTTATAGGTCACCTCAAGAAGAGGGGGACGAAGGGGTATAGTTCAGTTGGTAGAACGTCGGTCTCCAAAACCGGATGTCGGGGGTTCGAGTCCTCTTGCCCCTGATTCATAGGGGCCAGTAGCTCAGGTGGTTAGAGCGCACGCCTGATAAGCGTGAGGTCGCTGGTTCGAGTCCAGCCTGGCCCACTAGCAGAAGAGCGGATTGCAAAACCAGTCGGTTTGCAGTCCGCTTTTTTTTATTTTATATGGAAGGGCAGCAGAAGGCTGCCCCACTGCTATATGGCCATATGAAAGCCCCTCGAACTGGCTCGAGGGGCTCTCTGTTATGGCATGCGATAGGGGAGGGGCGGCGGTCGCCGTCCTTACGACTCTGGTTTTTGTGGCTTTTTGGCTTTGTGGGGGATGGGTGTAGAGGAA
>CABTYV010000050.1 GCA_902489145.1 uncultured Tissierellia bacterium
ATCTTCCACATCCTTTAGAAACAAGATTTCATGCCGTTAAAACGTATCGTTTCGGATATTCTGTCAACTTTGCTATTCGCCGCTACAAGATCTCAAAAGCCTCACTCATGCGATGGAATCACCGCTTTGACGGCAGTCGGGAGTCACTAATGGACCGTTCCCACCGACCGAAAAGTCCGCATCCTACTGCCCATACGGAAGAAGAAACCCTATATTCCGAAGCCTTACGATACCCCAGAAGCCCTTAGAGTGAAGTGGCAACTCGATGTAAAATATGTTCCAAAAGCTTGTTACGTGGGAAAAATGCCGGATCGATTCTTTCAATACACCGTCATCGATGAATCCAGCCGAGAACGCTTCATTTACCCTTTCCGTGAACAGTCTTCCTATTCCACCGTCCAATTTGTAAAAATGGCCATCCGTCATTTCGGCTACCAACCCCAAACCATTCAAACCGACAACCTATGCAGACGCTACAATGGCTAACGCCTATGGAAAAAAGAGCCTCATTACTGGCGGGCTGCCCGTCAGTAATGAGGATAGCATACAGGGGATCTCAACCTACTTTTTTGGTCTCACATCATTTACAAACCTACAATATAAAGAATGAGCAAGACCGAAAGTGCGATGCGGTAATAGCCAAAGGGAATAAAGCTTCGGCGTTTGATGTAGGTCATAAAGCGCTTGATCACCACATAGGCAACCACAAAGGATAGGAAAAGGCCGATCAGGATCAGGAACCACTGATAGAAGCTAAAGCCGGCCAGGTTTTTGACCACCTTGAGGAGGGTGGCCCCCACCATGACGGGGATGGCCAGAAAGAAGGAAAACTCTGCGGCCGCCACCCGGGAGCAGCCCAAAAGAATGGCCCCTAGAATGGTGGCGGCGGAACGGGAGGTGCCGGGCACCAGGGCTAAGCACTGAAAACAGCCGATCAGAAGCGCGGTCTTGAGGGGAATCTCCGATACGGACTCAAAACGCGCTTCGCCCCGACTCATTTGCCAGCGTTCCACCAGGATGATGAGCACGCCGTAGACCAAAAGAGTGGTGGCGACGACCGCCATACTCATCAGATGGGCATCAATAAAGTCGTCCAGGAGAAAGCCCACCAGACCACCCGGGATGCAGGCCACCAGGACCTTTCCCCAAAGGCGGAGGGTCTGCGGATCCCCGTGGGTTAGATTGTAATGGAGCTTGGTTTGGAGGTTAAAATCATCATAATGTCGTGGTTTTCGAGCTGGCCTTTTCGCCTTGGTCCAGGGATTGATCCTGTGCCAGTAGAGGACGACGACTGAAAAAATGGCGCCCAGCTGAATAATCACCGAAAAAGCATTGGCAAAGCTGGCCGGCTCCAGGCGGATAAATTGATTGACCAGAACCAGATGGCCGGTGGATGAAATCGGTAGAAACTCAGTGATCCCTTCGACCAGGGAAAGCACCAGTACCTTGAGAAAATCGCTTATAAAGCCCATGTTTGATCTCCATAATGTTCGAGAAAGGAGTGGTGTTCGCCATGATTGAGATAGCCCAAAATAGCGTCAACTGCGACATTTTCGCCGGATCGAAAGATCGAGTCTTCGACCAGGGGATTTTCCTCCTTGAGAGTAGCAATCAGCTTTTTGACATACAGTCTTTTGGATCCTTCCTTGCGCTGGGTCACCGTGCAGGCGCAGTCGAGCGCTTGTAAGCCGACCTGGTCTCGCCAGGCAATGATGGAGGCTTCCCGGATGAGGTAGAGGGGGCGAATGAGCTCCATCCCTTCGAAATTCTTGGCCACGATTTTTGGCATCATGACTTTATAATTGCCTGAAAATAGGACATTGAGCAGGGTTGTCTCGATCACATCATCAAAATGGTGGCCGAGGGCCAGCTTGTTGCAGCCCAGCTCCTTGGCCTTGGCATAGAGAAAGCCGCGCCGCATGCGGGCACAGAGATAGCAAGGGGCCTTGGGATTTTCCTGGTCGGTCACCTGAAAAACGTCGGAGCGAAAAATGCGCGCCGGAATGCCCAGCCAGGCCAGGTTAAACTCCAAAAGGCGACGATTGATGGGGGCATAGCCCGGATCCATGGCAAAAAAAACAGGCTCAAAGGGGATGCGGGAATAACGATGGAGGAGCTGAAAGAGCTTGGCGCAAAGCAAGCTATCCTTGCCCCCCGAGATTGCCACCCCAACGCGGTCCCCAGCCTGGAGCAGCTGGTAGGTCTGAAGGGCCTTGGTAAATTTGGACATGGTCCGGATCCGGTAGGTCGTCTGAATGGCATGCTCGATCTCTTCCTTGCTCCGGAGTGCCTGGCCAAAGTGCTCCGCCATATCCGGATAGGCTGCCCGAACGGCCTCCTCATGAGTCTGGCCTGGTTGGGCCAGGATCTCTATTTTTTTTACATGACCTACGGGGAGCGTATTGGCCTGTGTGAGCAGGGCCTTGCTCATAGTTTCTTTGATCTGCTCTTGCATGGGTTCGTTTGAGTCCTTCCTACACGCGGGATGCGGAAAAAGAAAATGGTTCCATCGGAACGCATGCCTCTTTTCGAATGTCCCGGCTACAGGGAAACAAAGGGGAGGGGGTGTGCCGTGGGGCGATGAGGAGCTGAAGATGGCGGTCCGGATCCAGGCCCGCTTCCATCAGATCGGCCCGGATGGTGGCATCACACAGCTCCGGGGTGTTGTTTTCGGCGGAAAGATGGGCCAAGAGGACCACCTCCCCCCGTCCCTCTAGTAGCTCCACCAAAATCGAAGCCGCCTGGTGGTTGGATAAGTGGCCCCGTGCCGATAAAATTCGGTCCTTAAGAAGAGGCGGATAGGGGCCATTGAGCACCATCTCCACATCATGATTGGCTTCCAAATAGTAGATCGCAGACCCCCGGATGGCCGTAAGGATCCGCTCGTCCACCACACCGGTATCCGTCAGAACGCTCACCTTTTCAGTCCCGCAACGAAAGGTATAGGCCAGGGGATCGATGGCATCGTGGTAAATTCCGATCGGTTGCACCTGCAGATCCCGAAAGGAAAAAGGCTGGTCTTTTACAATGATTCGCTGATTTTGATGGTCCACCCGGCCCAGCTTCTTGCTCATGGCCTGCCAGGTCCCCTCGCTTGCAAAAATCGGCAAATGGAAACGGCGGGAAAGCACCCCCACCCCCTGCACATGGTCCGCGTGCTCATGGGTGACGAAAATGCCATCCAGCCGCTTGGGATCCAGCCCGGCCTGGCTCATTAGGCTCTGGAGCTGGCGGGCGCTTTTCCCGGCATCCACTAAAATTCGACTCTGGTCTGACTCGATATAAACACAGTTCCCCGAGGAGCCAGAGGAAAGGGAGCATAGCTTCATAGGTTCTCCTCTCTGTCGTGTTTTTCTAGCATACTATGGATGAGACAGCCTTTCAAGAAAAAGCCCCCCGATCGATCCAAAGACTAGTCCCAGGGCAAGGCCTTATCCCAGCTGGTCTGCTTCCAGACGCCCCCCTCCAGTCGGAAGCTGATTTTCACCGTCTTTTCATCCGAGGAAAACACATTTTGAATGCGGCTCCAAAAGGATTGCTGCTTTTTGGATTGGTGAAAACGAATCCGAACCTTTACCTCGCTGTGCTCCGGCAGGGCCTGGGCCTGCAGCCCTTTGATCTCCAGACTCTTATACTGGTCCAGCCGACGGGTCAGCGCCTCATATTGGGCCTGCGCTTCTTTTTGTACGTCCTCATCCGTCACAAAAAGACCCGTGATTTTTTCAAATGCCTGTTTTTGAGCGGCCATCTGCAGGATCCTTTTGCAATTGGCCAGGGCCGTTTGGTTGAGCGCCTGAATACTCTCCTTCGTAAGCGGGAGGGGTGGGCATTGAAAGCGGGGCGTTTTTTCACTCACCAGGACATTCGCCTCCAAGGGGACGTGGCCGGCGCCGGCGATTCGAATCTTGTGTACGCCAAAAAGAAGGCTCGGCACCTGGTAGACATCCTCTCCCCGCTTGGCCTGCTCTCGGTCAAAAAGGGCGGTCCCAAGCAAATGATCATCGACCCAAACCGTAAGCTTTTCCGGCAGCCGGATCTCAAAATGAGGCACACTCAAGCTTTCCGGCCGGACCCGCCAGCGGTCGAAGAAGAAAAAATCGGGCGTATTTTTGCGTTCCAGGGTCAAGGGCAGCTTGTGGACCTCCTCCGACCCCTCCTTCAAATATTCGATCGTGACCTTTCGTCGTAAGGGGCCCTGATTGCCCGTCACAGCAGAAACGAGAAAATTCTCATGTCGCACGGAGAAGGAGGTGGCCTCCCCCAGGCCAAAATAGCTTTGGAGCGCAGCCAGGCTTTGCTCCTCAATGGGCACGCTGGCGCCTTTTCGGTCCATGAGGCGGAGGGCCTCCTTGGGCTTGTTATTGGCCAGCGCCACAAAAAAATGCTCTGCGACTGCTTCAGGCTCAAAGCGTGGAGCAAGCAGGCGCTGCGAAAAAAAGACCAGGAGGATCAAAAGAATAAGGCCCACGAAAAGCATGATCTGATAGGCAGAAAGGCCCCGCCAATGACTTCTTGGTGGGGCGGGCGGCTGAGGCCAGGAGCCGGCCTGAGGAGACTGCTCTGCGGGGAGTCCCTCATAAAAATCCCGATCCGGCACATATTGACGCACCGGATGGTGGATTTGAGGCTCCTTCGCCTGCTCATCCGGTGCTGGGTCCAAGCCCGCCTCAACCGGATCCAAGGCGACCGAATCCGCCGGATCCAGATCGGAATCCTCCGGAAGAATCTCCGCCTCTAAAATGTCCTCTTCTGCTATTTTTGACCGCAGGTGCTGGGCGACCTCCTCCGTCGGTAAGGGCTCTGTCGCTTCCTCTCCCTCGTTTGGACGCTCGACTGCGGCCGGCTCCGGCTCCTGCGTTTTTCTTGCCTCCGCCGCTTCTTCACGCGCTTTCTCTGGCGTCAGGGGCGTTCCGCAGTTGCTGCAAAAGGACGTTTCGTCTGCTTGCCATTTTCCACATTTTGGACAGATCATACACCCTCCTATGCGCCTGATTCAGAGACGGCTTGCCCGTCTCGAATGAGGGGAAAGCCTGCCCCCTCTGCTTTCTGCTCAGAAGCTGCTTCCTGCTGAACCGAAGGGTCACTTACCACCGGCACCTGCGCCGGTACCGGGGCGAGCGCCGGCACCTGGCTTTGCTGGTAAAGCAAAAAAACGCCAAGCACGATCACGAAAAAAAATCCACCGATCAAAATCAGCGTCGCCTTTTTGATCTTTTCTAAAAGTTCTTCATACATGAAGCGCATCCCCCTTCCTCGTCAACCTGAAATAAACTATGATTTAGTATAAAAGATAATGAGCAAAATTTCTTGTTCTTTTCTTGTATTTCGAAAAAAAACCTCCATAATCCCTAATTTTGGCGAAAAAGCAATCTGAAACGCTCGATCGGCCCAGGGATCTCTTCCCTAAGGAGGGTATATTCAAAATTTCTTTACATCCTTTCGCTATAAAGAAGGAAATACGATATATCGGTGTAGCAGCGAAAAATCGGAAATCGTAAGCCAAAGAGAAAAAAGGCGGTCCATCGGATCGTGCCCAGCATAGAAGCGTTACGCATCACCCAGAAGGGAGTCTACCATGACGAGTCCAAGATCTGACCAGTATGATATTCATCATTCCCATGCCCCAGAGGATCGGCCCCCAAAAAATGAGCCTGTCTCAAGCGAGGAAAGGGAGGCGTGGGCGCCCCCAACGGGACCCAATAAAAAGATGGTGGGCGCCCTGGTGGGGGGAATGGTCGGTGTGGGCCTCCTGCTCATGGCCCTCTTTCTGTTAAACCGAAGGGATACCAACCTGGTAGAAAATTCCTCGATTTCCTCCTTGTCCCAAAGTCAGGGGGGCTCGGAGCAGCTGCCAACGGAAGGACAGAAAAATACTACGGGCCCTGCTGTCGACATCCTTCCGGGAAGCTCTGGCAGCACGAGTGGTGCGCCCGATCGCCTGGCGGAGCCCTCTAAAACGCCTCAGCTGCCCAGCCGGGCGTTGGATATCCACTATCCCAAGGAAACTCTGGCAAAAACAGGGACACAAAAGAATCCCTCGACCAGCACAGAGGCCCCCGCTGAAAGCGGGAACGATCCCGGTCAAAGCGCACCCTCATCGGAGGGAGGCATGCACGAGCCGCCGATTCCCGCCGATCCCCAGAAACAGCAGGCCAAAGGGGAAGCTCTCCTGTCGATGGCCCGCAGTCAGGGATTTGCCTCAGCCAATGTCCCCATTGACCGTTACGAGGATAAAAATCTACCCTTCTATCTTGATTTTTCAGACCATCCGGAGGAAGCCGCTCATCTTATGGTCATTCGCCGCCATGATGGCTACGATGTGGTGGACCGACGCGAAGCCGGCATGCTGGGCCTTTCCCTATCGGAATTGCAGGAAAAGCTGCGCAATCTGGACTATGTGCCGAACCTGCTCCATCCCCAGGAAGCAGCTCCCAAGGAAGCCAAGGCCATGCCTAAGAGCCTGGTCTGTATCCGCCTGGCGAACAGCTCCTCCCTCCAGAATCAGGTCCTGCCCAACGATTTGGACAGTGAGACGGCGCTTTTAAACCAGGAGGGCGAAAATGAAGCGCCTTCCAAGCTCATTCTCCTGCGCAATAAAGAAGGGGGGCAGCAATTCGATGTCCTGCGCAAGGAAATGGGCCAGGAGGCCCTGAGCCCCGCCTATTTGAAGGGCTTCCTCCGCAATAAGGACGAAGCGAGCACACCACCCACGCCGCCCCAGCCCGCCCTTACAGAAGAGAAGGAATGGGCCCAGCTATTGCAAACGCTGAAGGAAAATCCAAGCCAGGTGGAATGGCGCTACGGCCTGCCCCTCCTCTCGTCCCTGCCGGGCAGCGACCTGCGCCAGCCCGCTGCGAGCGTCGTGCCCAGCTATGAAAGCGGCCTGGTCGATTTTGACGGAGACGGCTATCCGGAATATGTGCTCCACGCTTCGATGTGGGGAGAGACACAAGCTGCCTACCAAGGCTATTGGGCCATCTTTACCCCCTCTTCGAGGGGCCTTTTGGTCAGCGCCCTCCACCCCTACGGGAACGGAGATATGATCTTTACCAATAACGGACTGCTCTTCAGCTCCCTCTCCCGCGGACGGGATAAGATTTCCTTTCACCTGGCTTCGAGCGACTATCCCCGCTCGGATAAGAGCAACGTCCTCACGGTCGACTTCCACCAGCCTCAGGGCCTGGGCCAAACCCTCCGCGCCCGAGAGATTGACAGCCGTTTCCATGGCTACTATATTGTCCCCCACAAGGGCGAGCTTTTCCTGGTCTCCGTTCAGGACTTCGACTACCTGATGGACTATGCGGAAAACTGCCTCAAGGGCGGCCTGGTCATCAAGCTTGCGGCTGGCCCTGAGGGGGATGAGCCCATCCAAAGTGTAGTGGAGTACCTCCAGCGCAATTTCCGCGACCTCCCCATCACCGAAGAGGACTGGCGCGATGCCAAACCCCTGGCCTCCTTCCTGGACCAGGAGCGTCCCATCCGCTATGAGGACTTTAACCGGGATCTGAACTAGGACACCGGGAAAAATTCGCCTCTCCCAAAATTACACAAAGAAAAGGGACGGCCCGATTTCAGGGGACCGTCCCTTTTGTAATGGACGCTTGTAAGTCTTTCTAGCGCTTGATCGCCTCATACCCTTCGGTTGCTAAAAAGGGAATCAGAGAGAGGACCAGCGTAGGAATCCACTCCTTCCAGGTCATAAAGGCCACATCGAAGAGGCCCGCCAGGAAGGGCACATAAAGGACAATCAAAAGGAGAAAGACCCCTACCAGGATCGCCCCGTTCATCGCCCGATTGGAAAACCAGCCGATCTGTCCCAGGGTATACTCCTCACTGCGCGCCGCCATGGCTCGGAATAGCTCCGCTAAAATGAGGGTGGAGAAGGCCATGGTGCGCCCTTCAGCAAGCTTGACCGCCCCCTCCGCCGCTGCGCCGAAATAGAAATAGCCGATGGCAAAAGCCGACAGGGTCGCTACCGCAATGGCGATGGCCTGAACCACGATGGAGCGTTTCATCGCCC
>CABTYV010000051.1 GCA_902489145.1 uncultured Tissierellia bacterium
ATCCCAAAAGGAAGCGCCCCCGACAGGGGCGCCTCTGCTTTTTTCCAATCCGTCGGCCGCAGGCCGACACCGCATTGCAGGCATTCGCTTGCGATTTGGTCGAAGCTGTAGAGGAAAATGGCCACCTCCCGATTTTCCTCTACACCCATCGCTCGCCACCCCAAAAAACCATAAAATCCGATCGGAAGGGCGACTTCGTCGCCCCTCCATATAGATTCCACGCCACCACGCCCGGCAGCGGCGTCAAATCCCTGCAGCGGCGCCCGCCCCTGTGCCAGGCGCGTTGCCAATCCTGCCCCGCCGGTCTACGCAGCGGCGCCCGCCCCTGTGCCAGGCGCGTTGCCAATCCCGCCCCGCCGGTTTATGCGGGGGCGTCCACCCCTGTGGCGGTCGCATTGTCCCCCTCCGCGGCGGGCGCATTGGCATAGTATTGGGCTTGGGCCTGCCAGAGGCGGTGGTAGGGGCCGTTGGCGTCCTGGAGGAGCTGGTCGTGGGGGCCTTGCTGAACGACTTGGCCGTGGTCGAATACCCAGATCTGGTCGCAGAAGCGACAGGAGGAGAGGCGGTGGCTGATGTAGATGGCCGTGCGTCGCTGGACGATTTCATTGAGCTGGGCATAAATTTCTGCTTCGGCAATGGGGTCCAAGGCGGCGGTGGGCTCGTCGAGAATGAGGAAGGGGGCCGGACGGTAGAGGGCCCGGGCAATGGCGATCTTCTGGGCTTCCCCGCCGGAGATTTCCACGCCATTGTCGCCAAATTGCCGGTAGAGCTGGGTGTCGAGTCCTTCCGGCAGGCTTTGGAGGCGGTCGGCGAGACCTGCTTTTTTCAAGGCATCCCGCACGCGGGCGGCATCGTAGGAAAAGCGACCCGCAACATTGGCCGCTAAGGGCTGGGAGAGGAGCTGAAAATCCTGAAAGACGATGGAAAAAAGGGCGCGATATTGCGCAAGGGGGTAGGTCCGAATGTCCCGTCCGTTGAGGAGGATTTGCCCCTCCTGGGGGTCGTAGAGACGGCAAAGGAGCTTGATGAAGGTGGTTTTTCCGGACCCATTCTCCCCGACGATGGCCAGCCGCTGGTCAATGGGTATGCGGAGATTCACGTGGCGGAGGGTCCAATTTTCGGTGTCAGGGTAGCGGAAGGAGACGTCCGAAAACGTGAGTACTGGGTGTTGGCCCAGGGCGGATTGCAGCTGGAGTGCAGCCTCAGCCTTCCCAGTTCCAGCCCCAACCTCATCCCCTACGTCCGCCTCCAACTCCGCCTTGCCCCAGGGTGCATCGGCCGGGGCCGCCTCCATGGCATGGGGCCAGGAGAGATAGCGGTCAATTTGCGCGAGGAAGGGGCCATTGGTTTGCATGTCGGAGAGGGTGGAGAAAAGGAGGGTGATATGACGGCTGAGGGTGGTGGCGGCTCCTACATACTGGGTGATGGAGCCGATACCAAAGGCGCCGGCCAGGGCTTTGAGGCAGGTAAAGAGGTAGATGGTAAAGGTGAAGACGGCCGAAAGACCAGCCGAGAGGCCACGGACGAAGCCGCCCCGGCCCCGGTCAAAGCGGGCGAAGGGGCCGTTGAGGCCGAAGCCCTGATCAGAGGTGGCTTCAAAGAAATGGCGAGCAATGGAATATTGCTGGTAAAAGCGAATATCAGCGTCCCGCTGATCGCCCCCAAAAAAGCCGAAATAGGAAAAGACCCGGTTGCCAAAACGGGCGTGTTGGGCCATTTGGGCAACCTTACGTTCGCACCAGCCATAGAGGCGGGCTGAAAGCAGGCTGATCAGGAGCATGAGGCCCAAAAGGCCCAGGGGAAAGATGGGATGGTTGAGCCATTGCAAGGGAGAGTGGTCCGGTACGCGTTGGAAAAAGAGGCCCATGCTGAGCAAAAGGGCGCTGAGGATGCCAACGACCGATTCCACGAGATTGGGGAGGAGGGAGACGGCAATGCCAAAGCCAAAGCCGCCCCAGTTCTCATTTTGCTGGATTTGGGTGCGCAGGTCGTGGAGAGCCGGCCGGTCCAGATCGGCGAAGTCCATGGTCCACTGCTTGTGAAAATAGGTCATCCGGTAGTGGAGGTGGGCCAGTTCACTGCGGACATTGGCCCATTCGTGGAAGAAGTCTTGGAGGAGACCCAGGAGGGCAATCAGCCCCACCGACAGCAGGACCCAGAAGCGCAGGGTATCCGGCCGGCGTGGACCGGCAAGCTCGTTGAGGATTTGGGCGGAGAGGTAAATTAGGACGTAGGGCAGGATGGCCGTGAGGAGCTTGTCTAAGGCGAGGGCCGGAAACAGCTGGGGATCCAGGCGGTGGATCTGGCGCATGGCCTTGATCTGGCGCTGGAGGGCCTCTCGTAGCGGCATTTTTTCATCATTTGGCATTAGAAATCCGCTCCTTCCTGATAATAGCGACTCTGCACCTGGTAGAGGGCGGCATAGCGTCCGCCCCGTGCCAGAAGAGCTTCATGACTGCCCTCCTCCGCAATCCCCCCATCGCCGATAAAGAGAATGCGGTCGCAGAAGCGAGTCGAGGCCAATCGGTGGGAGACGAAAATGGAGGTCTTGCCTTGGGTCATCTCATTGTATTTGAGGTAGAGGTCATTTTCGGCCAATGGGTCCAGGGCCGCTGTGGGTTCGTCCAGGACCAGGAGAGGCGCCTCCCGATAAAGGGCCCGAGCCAGCATGAGCCGCTGCGTTTCCCCGCCGGAAAGGAGGGTGCCATCATCCCAGAGGGTCCGGCCCAGCTTGGTATCCATGCCCTGCGGCAGACTTTGGACCTTTTCCAGCAGCCCCGCCTGATCCAGGCAGCGCGCCACCTTATCCCGGTCCGCCCCCTCCATCACCTGGGCCACATTTTCGGCCACCGAAATATCCAGCACGGAGAAATGCTGAAAGACGATGGCAAAGGCTCCATAGTATTCCTGGCGGTTGAAGCGACGGATGTCAATGCCGTTGAGGAGGACCCGCCCCTGCGTCGGATCCAGTAGGCCGACGATCAGCTTGACCAGGGTGGTTTTGCCCGCCCCGTTGAGGCCGACGATAGCCAATTTTTCCCCGGCGTGAAGGGTGAGCGAGACCTGATCCAGAATGGCCGTATCCGAATTCGGATACTGGTAGGAAACCCCTTCCAGGCGAATCTCGGCCCCCCGGGTCAAGTCCGGCAGGGCTATTCCCCCCGAAAAACGGAAGGGCTCCGGCAGATGCAAAAAATCCCAGACGCTCTCCAAAGCCCAGTCCTCTTTTTGCAGGGTGGAAAGCTCGTTCAAAATGCCGCTCATCCAATTGGTAAAGCCGCTGACGGCGGAAAAATAGAGCAAAAAGCGGGAGGCCGGCAGCCCCTGCGCCAGGGTCAAATGAAGGAGATAAAAATAGGCGAGACCGTTGCGGGCCAGGCTCAAGACCACATCCACCACATGGCCCACCAGCACTTTTCTGGCACTTTTGTTCAGAAAGGCCTCCTGGGCCAGCCGGAGGCGATCATATAGCTCCTCCAGCCAGGGCCTCAGACCAAAAAGGCGGACATCCTTGGCCAGGGCGATGGAGGACGATTGCTTCTACATATACTGGAATTTTTTATCCAAATCCGCCTCAATCGAGCGGTTGCGGTAGCGCCAGGCATCCATGTGGCGGGAGACGAGAAAGCTTGCCAGGGTCGTCCCGATCACCACCAGCAGGAGGACCGGCTCCAGCCCGGTCAAGAGACTGAGGTAGACCGCAAAGCCCAATCCATTGGTCAAAAGGGTGGTGAGCGTAGTCCAAACATGCTCGCCGGGCTCGCTATTGGCCGAGACAGCGTCGTAGGCCTTGCCGCGCAGCTTCAGGATGTCGGCGTCCAGGGTGTTGGGATAGGAGGTCGTGTTGGTTTTTTCATTCATGCCCATGACCAGCTTGCTCCGGAGGGCAATCCGCCCCCACTGGCTCCGATTACTCAGATATTCCTTGCTCCCAAGGAGGACGAACAGCAGAAGGGAAAAGGCAAAAATGGTTTTTAATAGGTCGGACAGGGGGCGGGCCAGCTCCACCTGCAGCAAAATCTGGGGGGCAATGAAAAGCTCGACCAGCTGCAGGGCGACGCTCACCAGCGCAAGCAGCAAGCCCATCCCCAGCACGCCGCGGCCCTGTTGCCAGGCAAAGGCCAACATTCTTCGGACATTGGGGAAAAAGCGGAAGGACGCCTCCTGCTTTTGGCCCCCCTTCGCCGCAGCGGGCGGAGATGGGATGGGATTGGATTGGGACATCGTGGATCACCTCTTTCTTGGGCAGGCCCGCTCCGCATGATTGGACCGCCTAACGATCGTCTTTTATTATAGCGAAAAACATGGTCCCTGTAAGCAACCGATCGTTGATCAACTCAAAAGGAGCGGTTGCAGCTCGCCCCTCCGCATGGAGCTTCCCCTCCACCGGGCCTTGTCCTTTCCCGGTTGCTCCGGTCTGGGTTATGTAAAGAATGTGTAAAATAAGCGGTTTATGGGCCCTTTTCATCGGATGATCTTTTATAATGAAGTCAATACAAAAGGAGGATACCATGGCAAAAGTGATTGAGGTAACCGGACTGGTCAAGAAATACAAGGAGCTCACGGCAGTAGACCATTTGGACTTGTCGGTGGAGGAGGGTGAAATTTTGGGCCTTTTGGGGCCCAATGGATCGGGCAAGTCGACCACGATCAATTGTATTTTGGCCCTGCTGAAAAAGGATGCAGGATCCATCAAGATCTATGGCCAGGAGATGACCCCCGAATCCTACGACATCAAACGCCGGATTGGGGTCGTTTTTCAGGAGGTCGGTGTCTATGAAGAGCTCAGCGTATGGGAAAATATTGACTACTTTTGCGGCCTCTATGTGCCGGACCGCAAGGAGCGCAAGGTCCTGGTCGATCGAGCCATTGACCTGGTGGAGCTAAGAGATTTTGTGAAATTCCGCCCGAAAAAGCTCTCCGGCGGCCTCCTGCGCCGGCTCAATATTGCGTGCGGCATTGCCCACCGGCCCGATTTGATCTTTTTCGATGAGCCCACCGTGGCAGTCGATCCCCAGTCCCGCAATAAGATTTTGGAAGGGATCCAGCAGCTCAACCGGGAAGGGTCCACCATCATCTACACCTCGCATTATATGGAGGAGGTCGAGCTTTTATGTCATGATATTGTCATTTTGGACAAGGGGCGCGTCATTGCCCGGGGGACGGCCGAGGAGCTGAAAAAATCGCAGGGCATGGACGAGCGCTCCAGCCTCAACGACGTCTTCCTGGCCCTGACCGGAAAAGAGCTGAGGGATTAGCCATGTTTGTACACGCCTTTCGCAATACCTTTAAGGTCCTAAGTCGCCAGCGGGCCATGTTCTTCTGGGCCCTGATTTTTCCCATTATCCTGGGCCTCTTTTTCAAGCTCGCCCTCGGACACGTGATGGTGAAATACCAGATGAAGCCCCTCCCCATTGCCGTCCGATCGGGCCTTCTAGAGGAGCCCAATTTTAAATCCTTCCTGGAGGCCATGGAAAAAGAAGACTATCTGCGCGTGCAGAAGGCCGATTCCGCCGAAATTTTGGAGGTCCATCCGGACCTTGTGGCCTATGTCGCAGAAGAGGACCAGCTGGTGGTCAAATCATCCGGCATTTCCCAGAGTGTCGTCGAGACCCTGCTCAACGTCTACCAGCAAAAGAAGGCCCTCATTGGCCAGGTGCTGGCCAAGGATCCCACCACGCCCCTGGGGCCCCTGGTGGAAAATCAGGACTACATCCACGACCTATCCCGAAGCAAGATGGATCCCATGCAGACCTTTTTTTACACGCTTTTGGGTATGCAGGTGCTTTACGGCTATGTTTGGGGCCTCTATGTGGTTTATCAATATGAGGCCAATCTCTCCACCAATGCCAAGCGCAATCTCATTGCCCCGGTGCGGAAACGAACAGGCTTCCTGGCCTCCATCACGGTGGCCTGGCTCTTCAATCTGGTCATCACCTTCGTCTTTGTCCTTTATTTAAAATGGGGACTGGACGTCGATTTCGGCGGCCAGGGCTGGCCCATTTTCTGCCTGATCCTGCTCGGCGCCTTCACCGGCGTGAGCTTTGGCAGCCTGATCGGCGTCTCCAACCGCAGCAGCATCGAGTTTAAGAGCGGCCTGGGGATCGTATTGACCATGCTCTTCAGCTTTCTGGCCGGCATGATGGTCTCCAACATGAAGGTCCTCATCCAAACTCATGCCCCCTTCCTCCACAAGATCAATCCCGTTTCCCTCCTGACCGATGCAGTTTACTCGCTCTACTATTACAATTCCCTGCACCGTTTCTGGGAAAATATGGCCTACCTGGGCCTCCTGACTCTGCTCTTTTCCGCCGCCACCCTTTTCTTCATGAGAGGTAAGCAATATGACCGTCTTTAAGAATTACTTCAAAATCGTCTGGGGTCACAAGACCCCCCTGCTCATCTATTCCATCGCCTTTGCCCTCATCATGGCCTTTTCGACCCAATCCAACAGCGAGGATCACTACCGCACGGTGGCCGTCAAAATTTATCTTAAGGATGAAGCCCAAACGCCCCTCTCCAAGGCCCTCAGCCACTACCTGATCCAGAACAATCGCCCGATCGATATGCCCGAATCCATGATCGAGGACAATCTCTTTTATGAGGTCATTTCGGCCTATCTCCGCCTGCCCAAGGACTTTGATCAAAAACGCCAGGTAGATTTCCGCTCCGCCCCCGGCGACCAATACGCTTTTGCCATTCGCCAGGAGGTCAATCAATTCCTCAGCCAAGTCGCCGCCTACGAAAAAGCCGGCTTTGCCCCCCAGAAGGCCATCGACCTCACCCAAACCGACCTCCAGACCAAAGTCCGCGTCCAGCTTCCGGCAAAGGATCCGCTAGTCATCAAGGACGACAGCGACTTCTATTTTAACTTCCTCAACTACGTCCTCATGTCCCAGATCATCCTGATCGTGGCCAGCCTAAGCAGCGTCTACAAGAAGAAGGAGATTCGCCAGCGCAATCTCATCTCCCCCCTGCCCGCCACCCACCAAAGTCTCCAGCTCATCCTCGGCCACCTTACCAGCGGCCTTTGCACCTGGGCCCTCTACATGATCCTCTTCGCCCTCCTCTGGTCCAAGAAGCTCCACCACCCCCATGTCCCCCTCCTGATGCTCAATGCCTTTATCTTTACCTTCTGCATCGTCTGCCTGGCCGTCATGATTGCCCAGCTCGTCAAAAATGACAATGCCGTCCAGGGCGTCATGAATGTCGTTGCCCTCGGCTCCTCCTTCCTGTGCGGCGCCTTCGTCCCCCAGGAATTCCTCGGCACCACCGCCCTCACCCTGGCCCGCGGCCTCCCCTCCTTCTACTACATCCAAAACAACAACCAGCTCCTCACCAGCCCCCACCTCTCCACCATCCTGCCCAACCTCCTCATCCTCTGCGCCTTCAGCCTCGCCTTTATCTCTGTCAGCCTCCTGGCTGCCCGGCGGCGGGCCTAGCTGGGGGCGAGCCCTCGGTAGCTGGGGGCGAGTTCCTCGCTAGCTGGGGGCGAGTTCCTCGTGTTATCGCCATATGAAAGCCCCGCGAGCTGGCTCGCGGGGCTTTCTGCTGGTGTTGATAGAGAAGGCAGCCGGAGGCTGCCCCTCCGCTATATCGCCATATGGCAGCCCCGCGAGCCCAGCTCGCGGGGCTCTCTGCTATGCAATGCGGTAGGGGAGGGGCGG
>CABTYV010000052.1 GCA_902489145.1 uncultured Tissierellia bacterium
ACAAGCCTCCAGCACCGCTTTTGATTTGTAAAACCGACAGGCCGAAAGCCTTACGCTTCTCCCAGCTCTGCCAGGGCGGCATGGAGGACCTTGTCCCCCTTTAAAAGGCCATAGTCAGACATGTCGATCACATCGACCTTGATCCCCTTCGGGGCCAGCTCCTGACTCAGCTCGGCTTTTTTAAAGCGAACCTGGGGGCCCAGCAGGAGGATATCCACGCGCTCCTCCTCCACCGTTTGATCGATGGCCGCGATGGGGATGGCCTTGATCTCACAGGCCTGTCCTTCTTTTTCTGCGCTCTCCTGCATCTTTTTGACCAGGAGGCTGGTGCTCATCCCGGCCGAACAGGCCAATACAATATGGATCTTATCCTTCATAAATTCTCCCTTCCTGGATCAGACGAAACACGTGCTGGGGGCGCAGCCGATCCAAAATGAAACACTCCCCGCCGTCCAAATGGCCCACCAAATTTTTGTCCCCTCGATTGGGCATTTCCTCCCGGACGATCTGAAGCTCTCCCCGGTAATGGCGAAGCTGATCATTGACCACCAGAACATCGCCCTTCTGGAAGGCCGGAGCGGCGCAGGGCCGCGGTGGAATAGAGGATTGCCCATAGCGGATCCGGGGCAAGCTGCTCCGCACCAGATAAGAGGACGCATCCGCCCGATCGGCATGGAGATTGTCAAAAAGGATCTCCGATTCCAATGGGGTGATGGCTGCATCCGTTTGTACCTGCAGGGTGATCTTGGATAAATCCACCTGGGCCAGGGCCAAAAGCTCCTCGTCAGAAGCAAAGCAATTGCCAATCAGAATATCCTCCACCAGCTCCAGGCTGATCAGCTGGCGGGCCTGGAGGTCAATGGGGAGGCTGCGGTGGATCTCCAGGGTGGGCAGACCCTTGTAGACGGGCCAGGGCCCAAAGGTGTCCTCCGCCTGGCTGGAAACAAAGGCCGCAATGGGAAGACCGCTTGCTGCGTAGTGGTGGTTGAAGGCCTCAAACCGTTCGAGGCTAAGACCCGTAAACTCCTGGGGATAGAAGTTGTGGCAAAGGGTCATTGCGCTGCGCCTGGCTCCCTTTTCAATATAGAGGGCCAGGGGGTGCATATAGCTGGCATTGAACTCAATCTGGATGCCATAGGGATTGTTGGTCAAGTAGATATTTTCTGCCTCGCTCATCGGCGAGTCTAGCCGGACGATATCCGCGCCAATCTCATGAAAAATGCCAAGATCCTGGGCGCTCGCCCCCAGCTTTTCCATCACCGACCGGTTGGTATCCACGGATACGGTAAAACCAAAGTCATGGGCCTCCTGCATGAAGCGTGTGAAGTGGCTGATCAGGTCCACTCTGTCCTCCTGAGCCGAGAGAAAGCAGGTAAAGATCCTTTGAAAGCCCAGATCCGCGGCCTTCTCCATATAGGCCCGGTCCTTCTCAGGAGTGGAATGCTCGGGATAAAGCGAGATGCCGAGCTTACGCATGAAGCTGCTCCTTGCTCGAAGCAAGCTCCTGTTCCGTCTTGGTATAGTTATCATCCAGGGTCTTGATGAACGGATAGTAGATGACGCAGCCCAAGGCGATTAGGACGATCTGAAGCACCGCACCCTGCCAACCGCAGGAGAGGAATCCGGAAATTACCGGCGGCGTGGTCCAGGGCATGATCGCCCCATTGGTGATCGGTACCAGGCCAATGCTCATGCTCAAATAGGTGAGAATGATATTGACCGTCGGAACCAAAATGAAGGGAACGACCAGCAAGGGGTTCAGGACGATCGGCAGGCCGTAGATGACCGGCTCATTGATATTAAAGATGGCCGGCAAAATGGACAAGCGAGAGGTCTGCTTCATCCGCTCCGACTTGGCGATGAGGACGGCGACGATCAACAAAGACAGGGTGGAGCCTGCGCCACCAAAGGTGGCAAAGAGGTTCTGAAACTGCACATTGATGATGTTCTGAGGGGCCAGTCCCGCTTCCACGCGCTGGAGGTTTTGAGCCGAGAGTGCATAGAGAATCGGCATGAAAACGGAGTCCGTGATGTTGGTCCCATGGATGCCCAAAAACCAAAGGACATGGGCGAAGAGGTAGACCAAAATCATGGCCGGCAGCGTGCCACCGATATGCTGCAGGGGCAGCTGGAGCAGGCTATAGACGAAGTTAAAAGCATTGTTATAGGGGGTCAAGGTAAAGAGGAAGCGAATGAGTACGAAGATGATCATGCTAAAGCCGATAGGCAGAAGAGAGGCAAAAGAAACGCCAACGGTGGGCGGCACCCCTTCCGGCATCTTGATCACCCAGCCGCGGTTGATCGCCCAGCGATAGAGAGCCACCGAGCTAAAGGCACAAATCATCCCGATGAAAATGCCCTTGGAGCCCAGCCAATCCAGCGACAGCCCTGAAACCGTCAAGGCCTGCTGGGCGCCTTCCGGTGTAAATTCAAACTGGAAGGGCATGAGGATGAACCAGGCCATCAAGGAGACGACGCCACCAAATACGGCGTTGAGGCCCAATTTGTGGGCGTAGGAATAGCCAATCCCCATCACGGCGAAAATGGACATAATGGAGAAGGTCGCATTGGAGGCTGCTCCCAGGTAAGAGGCGATGGTATTGCCATGAATGGTGATGGAACGCAGAAGGTCCATCCAAGCCTTGATCGGGAAGTTGGAAATCACCATGAACATCGATCCGCAAATCAAAAGCGGCATAATAATGGCAAAACCATCACGAATCGAGGTTAAATAAATGTTAGAAGAAATTTTTGAAGCCATCGGCATCAGTTTTTCTTCCAATTTTGCAGAAAAATTGCGATCTTTCTTCATAGAAGGCTCCTTTACCTTACAAGATTTTTCGCTGCGAATCAGCCTTGCGCATTCAGCCGATCATAGAGACTCAAGAGTTCATTGACCAAAATCGAAGCGTTTTCGGCCGCCATCATTTGGTCTTCTGCATGCATCAGGAGCAGCTGCTCCAAGGAGGAGGAGAAGGTCCCTTCAAAGGCCATCAATTGCTGGTGAAAATCATGGGCCTTGATATAAGCTTCCCTGCCCTGATCCAGTAATTGCTGGATCTCCTCCGCTTTCCCCTCCTTCTTTTGGGCGAGCGCCTCCAGATAAAGGGACTTCGCCATTCCCGAATGCGCGATGAGCTGCATACAGATTTCTTCCAGATTTGTTTCCTCCATCGGCACCTCCTTTCTATGAAATCATTTGCTTCCGCCTTTATTTTAACCCTATTGCCAGAAGAAAAAAAGCACCCTTATGCCTGCGCGAAAAAATCTCGAACCGCTGTTAGAGAAGGAAAAATTCGCGGGGCAATTGGATCCGCCGCCATCAGCGCCTTCAGATCCGCTAGTAAGGCATAGCCGCCTTGGTGACTGCCAAAATCCGTAATATCATCCGGAATCTGAAAAACGGGGATGCCGCCCTGCTCCGCTGCTTTTACCCCGACATACGAGTCCTCCAGCACCAGGGCCTGCGCGGGGGCAATGCCCAAGCTTCGGCAGGGACGGAGGAAAATTTCAGGATTGGGCTTGCTGAAGGGTACCAGATCCCCGGTAAAGATCGCATCAAAGACGCCCACCATCCCCTCCATCACTAAATAGCGGTCCGTCGTTTCTCTTTTGGTCGAGGTTGCCAGGACGCATTGGATCTTTTGTTTCTTCAATTCCTCCAATAAGGCCAGCAGCCCCTCTTTTTTATAGACACGCTGGGCTTCATTCATCCATAGCGACTTATAGTGGTTGATGGCATCCCGAAAGCGATCCACCGGCGCCATCGGTCCATAAATCTCCTGCATGACCAGGCGAATTTCCTCTTCCTTTCGTCCCGTTAAATAGTAATAGACATCCGGGGTCACGGTGAAATCCAAATCCCTTCCCGCCGCCAGGTAGGCCCGGTAGGCCAATCGACCCGTATCAAAAATTAAACCATCCATATCGAACAGAACCACACTGGGCTTTTGCATTCATGCCTCCTCCTATGCGTGAAGCGTGCCTCATCAGCTTCACTCGTACAGCAACTGCTTCCTTCCTAATAGCAAAAAGAACTGGGCAGGTGCTCCCCAAAAAAAGAGGGCGCGGGACGCAATGGCCCCCTGCCCTCTTTTTCTGATTACTTCGAAAGTCCCGCCACAAGTCCTGCCAGGTGCTGAGCGGTGGCGGCCCGCCCCTCCTCCTTGAGCATCCGCTCAGAAAGGATAAAGGAGCCCCCCATGGCCAACACCTGAGGGTGCTGGGCGTAGTCCAAATAATTTTCCTTGCGAATGCCGCCGGTTGGAACAAATTGCACATCGTAAAAGGGGCCACTCAGGGCCTGAATGGCCGAAAGCCCTCCATACACATGAGCCGGGAAGAATTTGACCACCGAAAAGCCCATCGCTACCGCTTGTTGAATCTCGCTTGGCGTCGCAACTCCGGGCAAAAGCAGGATTTCCTCTTTTTTGCAGTAGTCACAAACCTCCGGCACCAGGGCCGGCGAAACCAAAAATTGTGCTCCTGCCGCTACCGCTTCATGGGCTTCCGCCAGCGTCCGGACGGTACCAGCGCCCACGATCAAGCGGCCCGATTGGGCCAATCTGTGAATAGCGGTGCCCGCGAGATCACTGCGAAAGGTCACCTCGACCAGAGGCAGGTCATTCTCCAATAGCACGCCTTCCAAATCCTTTAAATAGGCCAGATCGGTGGCCGTATAGAGCGGCAGTAGTTTTTTTTCGCCCAGCTTTTCTAAAATGCGATAATCCATTGTCCTACCTGCCCTTCTTCTCTTTACAGATCGCCTCATAAAGGCCACGCAAATAGGTAAATCCCAAAGCCCGATCATAGAGTCCGTAGCCCGGCATGGCGACCTCATCCCAGATGGCGCGGCCGTGATCTGGCCGAATGACCCCATCGAAGCCCACCTCCACCAGGGCCTTCATCAGGGCATACATATCCAAAGACCCATCCAGGCTCAAATGCGCACATTCCCGAAATTTGTGGTCCCCCAAAAATTCAATATTGCGCAGGTGGACAAAGGCGATGCGCTTGCCTAAGGTATGGATGACTTTGACCAGATCGGTATCGGGATTGGCGCCAAGCGAGCCCGTGCAGAGCGTGACCCCGTTATAGGGGGAGTCCACCGCCTGTAAAATCCGTACATAGTCATCCAGGTTTTTGGTAATCCTGGGCAGACCGAAGATGGCCCATGGTGGGTCATCCGGATGGATGCCCAGCTTGACATCCACCTCTTCACAAACCGGAATCACTTTTTTCAAAAAGTAGACCAGATTTTGAAAGAGGTCCTCCTCACTGACATGCGCATACATCTGGAGCAAGCGGTCAAATTGCTGGAGCTTTTCTTCTTCCCAGCCGGGCAGCTTAAACCCGTCTGTCTGGCCATTGATCAAACGGAACATATCCTTGGCTACCATCCCCTCCAGGTCCTTTTGATCAAAAACCAGCGAGTAGCTGCCATCCGGATTTTTATACTTCAGATTGGTCTTGGCCCAGCCGAAAATGGGCTTAAAGCTATAGCAAACCAAGTGGATATCACAAGCCGCCAGATTTCGGATGGTCTCGATGTAGTGGTCAATATAGCGGTCCCGCTCTTCGGTTCCGGCCTTGATCGCATCGTGCACGGCCACGCTTTCAATACCCAAAAGCGCCAGGCCTTCCTTTTCGATCGATTGCTTAAAAGCTTGAATCTCCTCGATCGACCAAATGTCCCCTGGAAGCTTTCCCAAAAGGGTCCCTACCACGCCATCTGTGCCGGGAATCTGGCGAAAATGCGAAAGCGGAATGGAATCCTTGGCCCCATACCAGCGAAACCCCCATTTCATAAATACCTCCTAAAAATCATCCTCCTCGTCGTCCCCCAGCTGAGGCATCTGGTCAATCGACCAAGACTCCACGCTGGCACGGCCCTGCTGGAGGACCGCTTCCACGACTGCTTCGATCGGTGCTTCTAATAGCTGCTGGTTGATCGCCTCCAGGAGCATAGGCAGGTTGGCACCGCCTAAGAGAAAGACCTTTTTTTGTCGCGCTTCCTCCAACCGGCTCACAGCCAGGACCGACTGGTTGTAGGGGCTGGCGTGGAAAAGATCCACCATCACCACCACCCCATCGCCCTGGTCCGTGGCTTCGATCGCTTTATAAATCTCCTCGCCCAAGCCGTCAATGCGCATCCCCGGCAAAAGCTTCACGGCCTGACAATTTTCCACATGACCCATGATGACTTGGGCGGCATCCTGAAGCCCTTCGCTAAGAGCGCCATGTGTAACGATCACAATTCCTAACATGCATCCTCCTTTTTCCACTGTGCCAGCCATTTTTCAGCCTGGTCAAAATGCGCCCGGTCCGCTTCCTCCTCCCGCAAAAGGTCCTGCGACAGCAGGTATCCATCCGGCTCCACCTTTTCTGCGGCAAAAAGACGAAGGGCACGAGCCGCAGGCCGATTTTGGAAGGCCTCCTCCAACGGCTGAATATGCTGATTCGTCAGGTCGCCGCAAAAGAGCGGCGCCCGGGCGCCGATCGCTTCCAGCACCAACAGCTTCGTAGCAGGACCGATTTCTTCCTGTACCCGACGAAGCCCCTGGTCGCCAAAAGCCCCCTGGTCATAAAAAGCAAAAGCCACTCCCTTGCCCCACCGATTTTTTTCGATCCAGGAAAGTAAACATAGCAGGGAAGAAGTGTTTCGAATGGTATTTTTCTGAAAGCGACTGCCCCGGGTAAAAGACGCCAAAAGCGCAAAAAAAGGTCCATAAATCGCCAGAGCAGCCAGACTTTTCCAGGATAAGAATTGCCAATGAGCAAAGAAATGAAAATACATCAAAAGCCCGGTGATCGCGCCTCCCAGGAAAAGCCAGAGGATGCTAAGCCCTAACAGGGTGCGGGTCGTCTGGCGGGCCTGTTTTTTTCGATCAAAATAAAAATAGGGCCCCCAGAAATAAGGCGCCGTATCGTAATAGGTCGCAACCACCACATCCGCCTGGGTCACATCCCCCACATAAACATTTTGAATCGGGGTCTTCCCGCTGCCGTATTGCAAAATACGGGCAGCGGCCCCCAATTGGTGAAGGTCTAAGAGCAAGGCAGAGAGAAACCGTGCCTTGCTCTTCTGCGACAGGCGAGTGCGAAAGACCTTGCTATAGCGAAAATACCAGTCCCGATACGCATTTTCGTCCATCGCAGCCTTCCTCCTTTTTACAAGTTGAATTTTGCTGCCACCTCGGAAAGTTCTGTGCGGGGAGCCGAAGGGGTGGCCTGAAAATAGATCTCCTCCACTCCATATTTTTCCTTCATCTCCAGGAGCTTTTCTACATCAGAACGGTTCATATAAACCGACTTGGTGACCAGGAGATCTTTTTCCGGATCCTTCTGAGCAATGCCACCAATATTCAGCTGGCGCATCGGGACGCCCCCCTTGGCCAGGTCGTACATCACCTGGACGGTTTTGGCGATCAAGATGCATTGATAGTCCTTGAAGTGGAACTCGTCCCAATAATACTGTGCCTTTTCCGGTGTAATGACAATCGTCTTTTGCCCCGTTCGGCTGCCGGCACTTTTGTAGAGATCCCGCATGAAAGGATCCTTCGCCACCACCTCGTCGACTACGAAAATGGAATTGACCCCCGCTTTTTGAGAAAGGG
>CABTYV010000053.1 GCA_902489145.1 uncultured Tissierellia bacterium
CATTGTTTTCCTCCGTCGGCCGCAGGCCGACTCCGCATTGTTTTCCTCCGTCGGCCGCAGGCCGACTCCGCATTGTTTTCCTTCGTCGGCCGCAGGCCGACTCCGCATTGTTTTCAATCGCTGGCCAGAGGCCAGCACCGCTTTGCTTTTCCTACGTCGCCGCAGGCTGCCTCCGCCTCCCCGCTACTCCACCGTGACGGATTTGGCCAGGTTGCGGGGCTTATCGACGTCGAGGCCCTTTTCCAGGGCAACCTGATAGGCCAATAGCTGCAGGGGGATGATGAGGACATTGGCCACAAAAAGGGCGGGGAGGCGCGGGATGCGGATCATTTCATCGGCGATTTGATCCAGATCGGTACGATCCTCGTAGCTTACGCCAATTACATAAGCGCCGCGACTCTTGACCTCCACCAGGTTGGAACGGGTTTTCTCGTAGAGGCCCGGTTGGGTGAGGAGGCCAATGACCGGCGTCCCCGCCTCAATCAGGCTGATGGTGCCATGTTTGAGCTCTCCGGCGGCATAGGCCTCCGAATGAATATAGGAGATTTCCTTGAGCTTCAGGCTGGCTTCCACGCTCATGGCATAGTCCATACCCCGGCCAATGAAGAAAATATCGTGGGTGCGAGCCAGGCGCTGGGCCAGCGCATGGAGCGAGGGACCCATTTGAAGCACTTTTTTCATTTGATCAGGGAGGGCAATGAGGGCCGCTTTGAGCCGATCGGCCTCTTCCGCCTCCAGCCTGCCCTGCACCTCTGCCAGATGCAGGGCCAAAAGCTCCATCATGATCAGCTGGGTGCTGTAGCCCTTGGTCGTGGCTACGGCAATCTCCGGGCCCGCATAGGTATAAAGAACGTGGTCGGCTTCGCGGGCAATGGAGGCGCCGCGGACATTGACCACCGCCAGCGTTGGCACGCCGGCCTCCTTGGCCAGGCGCAGGGCGGCCAGACTATCGGCCGTTTCCCCTGACTGACTGATGATCACCACCAGATCGCCCGGAGCGAAGAGGGGGGCCCGGTAGCGAAATTCCGAAGCGATCTCACAGCTGGTGGGGATTTTGGCCAGCGTCTCCACCAGGTTCCGGCCGACCAGACCGGCATGATAGGCCGAACCACAGGCGACAATGCGGAGCCGCTTCACAGACTGTAAAAGCTTGTCGGGCAGGGCCCCATCAAAATGGATTTGCCCCGTCTGCTTGCCCGATGCGCCCGGATCCATGGACAGATAGGCCGCCAGCGTTTCCTGAACCGCCCGGGGCTGCTCATCCATCTCCTTGGCCATAAAATGGGCATAGCCGCCTTTTTCAGCCGCCTGCGCATCCCAATCAATATGGCGATAGGTGGGGCGCAGCGCCTGGCCCTCTTCCGAATACACCGTGATTTCACCCGCCTTCACGCAGGCAATCTCCCGATCATTGATATAGTAGACATTTCGGGTGTAGGCCAGGAGGGCTGGCACATCGGATGCGACATAGGAGGCATCCGCTTCCCGTCCCAAAATCAGCGGAGAATCCTTCCGGGTCACCCAAATTTCACCGGGTCGGTCGGTAAAAAGCAGGGCCATGGCATAGGAGCCCCGGACAATCTGGCTCATGGCCAGAAGGGTCTGGAGGGGATCGTGATCCTTTTTGTAGCGCTCACTCATCCACTGGATGATCACCTCGGTATCCGTCTCCGATTGAAAATGCAAACCCTTAGCCTCCAGGTCCTTACGCAGTTCCCTGAAATTTTCAATGATGCCGTTATGGACGCCGACCACGAGCCCATCCTCGGATGCATGGGGGTGGGCATTGCGCAGGCTCGCCGCCCCATGGGTCGCCCACCGGGTATGGCCAATCCCAATCCGTCCTTCCAGACCACCCCGTTTGGTCACCTCCTCCTGGAGGCGACTCAAGCGGCCAACCGACTTCACCAGCTGGATCTGCTCCGACCGACCGCTGGCGGTCTCCTTGCCCACGGCCAGCCCGGCCGAATCATAGCCTCGATACTCCAATTTGCTCAGTCCATCCAATAAAATAGGCGTCGCATTGCTCTTGCCAACATAACCAACAATCCCACACATGGGTCTACCCCCTGATTTTATTTTTTTACAAAAGGCGTGGCGCCGCTCGCTTACGGTCCGATCGCACCGGTCAGAAGAAAAAATACGAACAGTATTTTATCACAATCCGCCCAAAGTGCTTGTAGAAAATCTGTAGCTTGCCCCGACTGCCAGGGGGGCGCTCGTTTTTTATTCCTCCTGCGTCAGGGCGGCCAATTCGTATTGGTCGCGGTAGGCATCGAGGAGGCGGAGGGCGCCCGCCCGGTAGACGGCCGCTGTTTCGCTCACCAGATCCTTAAAATAGGTGTCTTGAAGCGCTGGGGGAATATTTTTTTTAATTTGGTAGCAAACAAAATCGACCGTCCCGTCCGCGCGCGGATCTTCCATATGGCGCTGGATGCGGATGGCATGGGCGAGTGCAGTGGCCGCCGCTTGATAGTCCTCCTCCTCCAGACTGCAAAGGGCCATGTAGGCATCCAAAACCGAACGCTTCCAGAAGGAATCAAATTGCCCGTAGAGCTGATAGGCCAGGGTGAACACCTCCTTGGCCTCCGATCGCTTGCCCATGGCATACAGGGCCTTGCCCTTGTTGATATAAAAAACGGAGAGGGAGGAGAGGGCGTTTTTATCCTGGGTAAGCTGGATGGCCGTGTCAAACTCTCTCAGGGCCTCCTCATAGGCGCCGTGCTGAAAACGGATTTCGCCGATGTAGTTATGAGCCGCCGCAATATTGACCGCGTAACGATCCTCCACCTGACGGGTGATTTGGAAGGTGCGGATGGATTCGTTGAGGAGGCTCTCCGCTTCCGCGTAGCGGCCCACCATGAGGTGGTAGAGGCCTTTGAGGCGCAGAAGAATGCCAATTTCCTTGTGATAATTGCAGAGCACCGCCAAATTGAGGGCCTCTTCGATATAGCGGTCCATCTCCTCGTGTTGATTGATCTGGATGTGATAGTAAATCAGCTGCTTATAGGCTTCAAGGATATAGTCCTTTTCATCGAGCTGTTTGGCCAGGTCGATGACCGAATGAATATCCGACACCCCTTCCCGGTAAACCCCGTCATGAATGAGATAGCGGCCCTTGATGTAATAGAATTTCATGGCCAGACGCTGGATCTCGGGCGCATTGTCCGAGCCCAGCTCGCCAAACATGGCTTCGATCCGGTCAAAGGAGGCGGTGGCCCGCTCTCGGGAGATGTAGACCCGCCTTTTATCCTCTTCATCCCGGATGGTCAGGATGGGAAAGAGCTCGTGCGAAAAGTTGAGATAGTAATTTAGGGCTTCCAGCTCATATTCGATGGCCTTTAAGGGAATATTGGCCGCTGTATAGTGATAAATCAGCTTGGAATATATGTAGCGGGACTTTTCCCGGTCCAAATTTTTCTCCAAAATGCGCCCAATCCGCTGGTGAATCATCTGCCTTTTTGACTTGGCCTGCTCCATGTAAATGTATTCCCGCAGCTTGACATGGGTGAAGGAGATCCCGATATCCTGATCATGATCCTTTTCAACCAAAATATTGGCCTGCTCCAGATTTTCCAACAGGCCAATGATGGCAATGTCACTGCTGGCGGTCAATTCCGTCAGGGTTGATAAAAGAGCTTCGTCGTAAAAATAGGAGATCAGATTTAAGAGGTCCCGCTCCTGCTTGGACAAATAGGCAAAGCGCGCCTTCATGGTATCCTTGATTTTCTGCGTCATCAGCTTTTGGGCGCCGCTGGTGGTGAGCACCTGGGCATACTCGGAGAGGAAGAAGGGATTGCCCTCCGTTTCCTGGTAAATCGTATCAAGCATGGCCTCCTTGACCGGGCGCTCTGTCGCCTCCTGGATAAATTCCCCCGACTGCTGGCGGTTGAAGCGCAAAAGCTTCATGCGGGCGAGCTTGTCATATTTCATAGCCATGCCGACCATATCGTCCAGATCGGGCCGGAAAATGAGACGGGTGGTCATGAGCAGCATGGTGCCCAGAGGCGCGTGAAGCAGGGTGGAGGTGAGGACGCGGACCGAAAGCGCATCCATCCACTGGAGGTCCTCAATGACCAGCAGGAGGGGGGCCTCCTGGGCAATTTCAGCCATCGCCGAGCAAACCAGCTTGCTTAAGCGCTCAATGCTGGCCTCCCGCTTGGGGTCTTGGGCCGTCATATAATCGGGCACCTTCTCCGTCCGGGGATGCTCGCCCCCCATCAAGCTAGCCCAATCCTTGGGCAGGACCTTGCCCATCCCCTCCAGCAATTCTTCGAGCTTTTCCAGCAGCACCTCGATGGGCCTAAGGGTAAAATGCATTTCCGCCTGATAGCAGGCGACGCGCACCAGGCGGATGGTGCGGGGCAGGTCCTCCAGGGCCCGGCGCACCAGAGCGGATTTGCCGATGCCCGCCTCCCCCTCGATCAGAATCGAGTGATGGTCCGGCTGATTGATCCGCAGCATATTGCATCGCACCTGCGCCAACTCCTCATAGCGGCCGTAGAAAAAGGACTCTACCGTCCGGCTTTCATGAGCACCCGTCTCCAGCTCCGAGAGCACCTGGTCGTAGATCTCCTGGGTCTTGACGTCAGGACTAACGCCAAGCTCCTCCCGCAGCAATTTTTTTAAGTTATAGTAAGTCTCAATCACCTTACCCATCCGGCCCGTCTTGGCATAAAACCGCATCAAAAGACGGGTATTGCGCTCATCATATTCATCCATATCTATGAGGGTGCGGAGGGACTTTTCGACATGCTCATAGCGGCCTGCATCAATATCCTCTGAAAGCTGCTGGTAGGCCGTGGCTATGTATTTTTCCTGATAGAAGGACCGCATCTTGGTCGCCCAATAGTCATATTGCTCGCTATCCTTCACATAAAAACCGGCGAGAAATTCTCCTTCGTAGAGAGCCAAATGATGGGCCGGATCCGCCGCAAAGAGGCGGGCATCGCAAACCAGATCCAGGGAGGAATCGAGGGTAAGCAGGGATTTTTTGGGGGAGGCAATAAAATCCACACCAAGCGTCTTTTTGGCCTGATAAATGGCATTGCGCAAATTCTTCTTGGCAATGCGTTCCTCCTCCTCTGGCCACAGAAGACTGGCAATCTCTTCGCGGGTAATCACTTCCTTGACCGCAATGTAATAAATCATGGCGTTGATTTTGTTATAGGGAAAAAAGATCGTCTCTCCCTCATAACGCACCGACGGCATGCCAAATAGTGTAATCTCTAAATGCCCCATCGTGTCTCCTCCTGCCCTCCCATGGACGCTTCCCCTCCTGGGGAAACATTTTCTCGCCCTCATTTTCCCACATTTTTTTCCTTCCGTCAAAAATCCGTCCAAATTTTGACGGTGCCCGGCCCAAAGCCTCGTGACAGCTTTTACATCCGCCTTTTCAAACTTTTCTTTTCTGCCCCCTTCAATCGACCTAATATGGACGATCCCCCCTTAAAATAAGCAGGAATACGATGGATAAATCCGCCCGGCGCGGATGAAAGGAGCAAGCGGAAGATGAAAAAAATTGTAATCAATGGTGCAGACCTCACCCTCGAAGAGGTAGTTGCAGTCGCACGCGAAAAAGCAGAGGTGGTCATTAATCCCGATAATATTGAAAAGGTGAAGGCGTCCAGAGCGATCGTTGACCGGATCGTGGCGGAGGAACGGGTTGTCTACGGCGTTACTACGGGCTTTGGATCCCTGGCCAATGTTTCCATCCCCAAGGATGACTGCTCCCAGCTGCAGGAAAACCTCATTCGGACCCATTCGGCTGGCTTCGGCAAGCCCCTGTCCGAGGAGGAGGTGCGGGCCCTCATGCTGATCCGGATCAATTCCCTGATCAAGGGCGTTTCCGGCATTCGGATGGAAACCGTCCAAACCCTCTTAGATATGCTCAACAAGGGGGTCGTCCCCCATATCCCCGAAAAGGGCTCCGTGGGTGCCTCCGGTGACCTGGCGCCCCTTGCCCATATGGTATTGCCCATGCTGGGCCTGGGCCGCGCCTTCTATCATGGAAAGCTGATGAGCGGCCAGGAAGCGATGGACCAGGCAGGCGTGGCCGTCATCCACCTGGAAGCCAAGGAGGGCCTGGCCCTGATCAATGGTACCACCGTGCTGACCGCCATCGGTGCGCTCGCCACCTATGATGCCATCCAACTGGCCAAGCTCGCCGACATTGCCGGCGCCCTGTCCCTGGAAGCCCACCGCGGCATCATCGACGCCTTCTACGAGAAGCTCCACACCATTCGTCCCCATGCCGGCAACCTCTCCACCGCCAAAAACATCCGGGCGCTGACGGAAGGCTCCACCTACATGACCCACACTGCGGACATCCGCGTCCAGGACGCCTACAGCCTCCGCTGCATTCCCCAAATCCACGGCGCCTGCAAGGATACCATCCAATATGTCAAAGAAAAGGTGGATATTGAGATCAATGCAGCCACCGACAACCCCATTGTCATCTCCGATCAGGAGGTCATCTCCGGGGGCAATTTCCATGGCGAGCCCATGGCTCAGCCCTTTGATTTTCTTGGCATCGGTGCCGCCGAAATCGGCAATGTCTCCGAGCGCCGCGTCGAGCGCCTGGTCAATCACCAGCTTTCCGACTTCCCCTCCTTCCTGGTCAAGCATCCCGGCCTGAACTCCGGCTTCATGATCACCCAATACGCCTGCGCCGCCTTGGCATCTGAAAACAAAGTCCTGGCCCATCCGGCTTCCGTCGACTCCATTACCTCCTGCGAGAACCAGGAAGACTTCGTCTCCATGGGCACCATCGCCGCCCGCAAGGCCCGCGAAATCGTCAACAATGCCCGCCGGATCGTCGCCACCGAAATCCTCGCCGCCGTCCAAGCCATTGACTTCCGCAAGGAAATGACCGAAGGCAAGCTCGGCGTTGGCACCCAGGCTGCCTACGACGCTGTCCGTGCCAAGCTCGACTTCATCGCTCACGACCAAGACATCGAAATCTACGATGAACTCGAAAAAATGACTGACCTCCTCGTCGATGACAGCCTCCTGGAAGCCGTCGAATCCAAAGTCTCCCTCGACTTCTAATATTCACCCTGACTCCCGTCCCCCGGATGGCCCATTGGCCCTCCGGGGGACTTTTTTTGCCCCGATTCCGCAGCCAAAAAGGCGCTCCAGGCAGGCAGCAGGCGGGCTCCGCTTGAAGTACCAAAAAAAAGGCGGGCTTCGCTTGAAGTACCAAAAAAAAGGCGGGCTTCGCTTGAAGTACCAAAAAAAAGAGGAAGTCGGCCCGACCCGACTTCCTTCCGCTGATTGCTCCAAGGGAAGCGCCCCTGGAGGGGGCGCCACCGCTTGGGTCTAATCGTCGGCCGCAGGCCGACTCCGCTTGGGTTTGCTCGGCGGTCGGGGGTATGCGGACGCTGTAGAGGAAAACGGGCACCCCCTCATTTTCCTCTACACTAAAAATGATATTTTCGTCATAAAAGGGGAGGAAAATGGCGACCCCCTCGTTTTCCTCTACAGGAAATCTTCGTTTTTCGCCAAAAATGTAGAGGAAAATGGCCAC
>CABTYV010000054.1 GCA_902489145.1 uncultured Tissierellia bacterium
AGTTGTGACTGGAGTTCAGACGTGTGCTCTTCCGATCTCCGCGTTCCGTCAACCCGAGCCTCCGGATCCGTGACCCCCGCCAGACGGGTGAAGAAACGCTTCGAGGCATCGACGGCCACCAGCTTTAGGCCCAGGTCCCGTCCAAAAACCTGCTGGACCGTAGCAGCCTCATCCTTGCGCAGGAGACCATGGTCCACAAAAACACAGGTCAACTGATCGCCGATGGCCCGGTGAACCAGGGCCGCTGCCACAGCGGAATCTACCCCGCCAGAGAGGGCACAAAGGGCCTTGCCCGACCCGACCTGGGCCCGAATCCTACGAATGGTGGATTCGGCAAAGTCCTCCATATTCCACCCCCCACTCAGACCGCAAATCTCATGGACGAAATGCGCAATCATAGCCGGTCCCTCAGCGGTATCGCGAACCTCCAGATGGAACTGAACCCCGTAGAGCTTTTTCTCCACGTGGCCAAAAGCCGCCACCGGGCAATTGTCCGTGTGCGCCAGGATCTCAAAACCCGGTCCCAGGGACTCGATGCGGTCGTTGTGGCTCATCAGGGCTGGCGTTTGAGCCGGTAGACCGGAGAAAAGGGGGCACTCGGTCTCCAGCGTGACCGTATGGACCCCGTATTCGGCCTTCCCGGCTGCCTCCACCTGCCCGCCTGTCGCCTGAGCCAGCCACTGGGCTCCATAGCAGATGCCCAAAATGGGCAGGCCCAGGTCCAAAATAGCCGGATCCAGCTGGGGGGCGCCCGGCTCATAGACGCTCGACGGTCCCCCCGTCAGGATGATGCCCTGATAGCCCTGCTGGCGGATCTCCGCTGCACTCGTCGTGCAAGGCTTGATCTCACAGTAGACCTTTGCCTCCCGGACCCGCCGGCCAATGAGCTGCTTATATTGACCTCCAAAGTCTAAAATGATGATTTTTTCTTTCGTAAGTGAGCTGTCTGAAGCCATCCTTCTCCCCCTTGTTCAAATTCAAGGTCCCCGCCTCCGGCCGCAAAATGAAAGCCGCGCCCGCAGGTCGCGTTATTCCTAAAAGTCCGGCAGGTTGTCCTGCAAATACTTCTTTAACGTGTGAAAGGTCTCTTTCGAAATCGCATGCTCCATCCGGCAGGCATCGTGATCGGCCAGGGTCTCTTCCACCCCCACCAGCATCAACAGCTTCTTTAACGTCAGATGGCGGTCGTAGATCTCCTTGCCCACCCGGGCGCCCTTGATGGTCAGCTTCAGCTCCCCATCCTCTGCCATATTGACCAGGCCCTCTTCCTCCATCTTTTTCACGGCTGCCGAGACGGAAGCCCTTGAAATATCCAGATAATTGGCCAGGTCAATGGAACGCACATGACCAAGCTGGTCGCGTAAGACATAAATGCCTTCTAAATAGTTTTCGGTTGAATCCTGAATATGATGCATAAGTGCCTCGTTTCCGTTTCTTGCCAGGATCGATAAGCTCCAAAAGGGAACTGCCCTATCCTATCAAATTTCACGCCTCCCTGCAGTCTTTTCAGTCTTAAATCTGGTAGGTGGACGGTAAGATATAGATTATATACCCAAAATGAACGCTACCCCGTTCAAAATCCGGTTATTAGCACTCTATATAGATTGGTGCTAAAATTCCTTGACTTATAGGTCAAAGATGGTATAATGAAGGCAGATCAAAACACCGCTTCAACAACGGTAGGAAATAGAAAAGAAAGGGGCAAAAAGATGCTAAGACTTTTACCTTATTATGGAACGCCAGCAAGAAGAAGTAACGAGGATTTCGATGACATGGTCGATCATTTCTTCCGCAGTGGATTGGAAAGGCTCTCCGAGACGAGCTTCCGCCTGGATGTGGAAAAAACGGACAAGGCCTATATTGTGACGGCTGAGGTCCCGGGCCTGCGCAAGGACGATATCGATATTGAGGTGGAGGACGACCTCTTAACCATCTCCGTCCACCAGGAGGAAGAGAAAAAGGAGGAGAACGAGGACAAGTCCTACCTCCACCGGGAGCGCCGCGTTTTCAATGCGACCCGTCAGATCTCCCTCGAGGGCGTCGATGAGGAGGCCATCAAGGCCGGCATGGAGGATGGGCTATTGCGCATTGAGCTCCCCTTCCGGGAAGCCATCTCCAAGAAAAAGGCCATCTCGATCGACTAAGAATCACCAAATGCATACACATCGGGCGCCTGCAGCAAGCAGCTTGCAGGCGCCCTTTTTGGTGCAATTCCCTTCCTATTTCCTCGGATTTACCTGCTCTTCCAGGCGTTTTGTATCCTGCTGTTGCCCGTTCGTATCGCCCCCCCCTGATTGGAATAGCCTGTGAAATAGTTGCTATCGGGGTTCACCCAGCTGGTGGTGGGGATAAAAGCGACCGTCTCCCCCTTTTTCCCAGCGACAAAAGCCCGATAGGCCTTTGATTCTTGCTCCCGCTTGGCATATTCCTCATGCATGAGGGTTGTGATTTTATTAAAGCGCTCCTCTGCCAGCGTCCTCAGTTTTTTCTCCTGCGGCAGAAATCTTTTTTTTCATCATCGAGATCCTTTCTGTAAGAAAAAACAAAAGCCAAAATTAATATATACTTTTTTACTCGACTTTACCAGGCCCAAAAAGGGGCGTATGCGGCCTGACTGACCGGACTGGCCCTGCGCCGGGATCTCTCTCCCCCCCCGATCAGCCCCTGCCCATCACCGAGAGGATTTTCTCAAAGAGGGTCGTAGAATAGAAATCCTTTTGGATCCATTGCTTCCAATTCACCAGCTTTCCGCCGTCAACGATGCCCTCGGGCAAATGGATGATCTCCCCTTTTTCGTTATGTTGGGGCATAAATTCGATCGTGGTGTCGCGGTAGCGAAGGGTGATCTTCATGTTGGTCGATTGCTGGTCCTGCTTTTGGCAGAACAAGACTGGTGCCCGTCCGCCGATCCGATCGAGCAAGGGATTGGCCTGCGCTTTGCCTGCTGCGTCGCCCTTCTGGGCCCACTCCTTCATGCGCACGGTTGCTTTCTCCCATTTGGCGACCAGGAGATAATAATCGTCGCCCAGGAGTTCTCCATTGGCATAATTGGGATTCTCCCGGACGGGCAGGAAAAGCATGGGCTCCTGAAAGTCAGAGAAGAGGCTTTGGAAGGGAAAAAGGTCGGTCAGGAGCTTTTTCAGTTGATCCTCGTCCCGGGCCGATCCCAGGTAGAACAAAAAGGCTTGGACCTGGTCGTCATCCTCCTGGAAGCCTGCTGCTCTTGCCAGCCTTACGAAGGGCTTGGAGGTGGGGCGATAATTGACCGGCAGGGCCTGGAGGGGGATGCTTTGCAGATAGCGCCCTTCCCCGAAGGCAAGATAGGCGCGATACAAGAACATGAGGGTGCCGGTTGAATCAAGATAATATCTTGGATCGGGCTGGTCCTTTCCCATCCATAAATTGTCCAGAGTGAGCCCCTCATAATTGTCAGAATCCTCGAGATAGGCGTACGCCTTCGGGTTGAAATAATTGATGTCCTTTAATTTCTCATATTCGTAGCGGATGCTTTCCTCCATCATCGAAAGCGCCTTCTCCTGGTCAAGGCCAAAGTGTGCCAGCAGGGCTTGATCGGAAAGAAAGCGCCCATCGGGAAGGGAGAAATTAAAAATTTGATGAATGATCTGTCCGCCGTCCCCACCGTTGGAGGCTTCCAGATGGACGCTTAATAAGTGATCCTCTTCATAGACCGAAAAAGAGGCGTTTATGCCCAATTCTTCCGAATGAAACGATGGATCAAGCGCTTGAAACTCCTTTTTCAGATAGGCAACGGTTTCATCGATCTTTTGATTGGCCTTTTTGGCGTCTTCGCTCTCCAGCAGGATGCGCGGCAAATGGACCCCCCGCACGGGGTCCTGGGCCTTTTCTTTATAGGGGCCCGCCAAAAAATCGTTCCAAACGGCCCGATCCTCTACATAATGGGACAGGGAGCCACTGAGCGCCCCTTTGACCAGCTGTCCCTTTTGCACAAAAGGACCTTTCTTCTGCGGGGCCAGGGCGGGGCCTGGTTTGGCGGCGGTACTGATATTTTCTACTTGCTTGCTCGCTTCCTCGCTTTTGCTGGAGGAAGCGGCTGGTTTCGGCTGCTCCCCACGGCAGGCGACCAAAAGAAAGGCCATCAGGGTGAGCGTTAGGCGGTGGAGGATTTTTTTCATGGCAAGGCTCCTTTTCATTTTTGTCCCTCGCTCGGCTTCGGGCATCGGCTTTTTTTCAAGCCTTACCGGCGATCCGGCCATCACGACTGACTTGCCTCTATTATTCCATCCTGCCGGGTTTCTGTAAACAAATAAGGGCCCTTTTCGAGAACAAAAGGAAGCAAGGGCGCATAGAAAAAAGGCGGCTGCCGATTGCTTGCAGCCGCCTTTGGAAGGACGAGGACCGATTAGAGAAGATGATATTCCTTGAGCATGGCCTCGATTTCCGTGCCTCGGATTCTTTTTTCAATCAGGGGCGCCACACCGAAGGGCAGGTCCAGCTTGGGCTTTTCGCCGTCTAAAAGAGCACTGGCGCCCGCTAGGAGGTAGCGCAGGTCATAGCGGGAGGCAAAGACCTCCGGGACCCGCTTCTCTACTCCGGTGAGGACATAGACCGCCTCCATGGCGCAGCGGGCGGAATATTCGGTCGTAAAGACCGTGTCTCGGCCCGGATCGTCCAGCGTCTCTACAAATTGACCCAGGAAGGCAAAGTTGACCGCTTTGGGCGGGACCACATAGGGCCGGTCTCCGAAGCTTCTGGGCATGAACTGGGCCGTAATATAGGGCATATAAACTGGGATGGTCGAGGTCTCGGCCACCAGCCGCTCGATGTCCCCCGCCGGCACGCCGATATGGTAGAGCCATTCCTTTGCGATCTCCTTTCCTGTGCACTGGCACATGGGCTTTTTCACATAGTCCCCGGGCCGGTCCATAAAGAGCGCATAGACCCAAACGGCAATATCCTCATCTGGCTGGCCGATGTATTGGCCCTGACGGTTGATCGTCCAGCTCATGAGCCAGCTCGAATCCAGCGCCGTCACGATCCCCCCGGTCACCACCTTGCCCGTGTAGGGGCTCCGCTTGGTGATCCGCTCAATATAGGAGGCGATCTCCCGGCTCCGGACGGTCACGGTCGCTGACTCCCAGTTGGTCTTTTCGATGTGGCCGGTAAAGACCTCCGGATGGCCGAAGTCGGGCGACTTTTGGGCCAGACTCTTCCAGAGCTGGAAGCTCTTGGCCGTGTCGATGTCTAGGCTGGGCGCGGTTTCATTGTCCCCATAGGAGGAGGCTTCGACCAAAGAGCCCGTCGTCACAAAGACCAGATCCTCCTCGCTCAGGACAATGGACCGGTCGTCTCCCGTTATGCTATCCTTGGCCACGATCCGGGTGGCCTGCTTTTTCTCATCCGTGATGGTAAAGTCGATATCTAAAACCTCGCAGTGATACTGCGTCGTTACGCCCTGGTCCTTGAGCCAGCGCATCATGGGCACCACGATGGACTCATATTGGTCGTAGCGGGTAAATTGCAGGGCGGAAAGATCCGGCAGGCCGCCGACATGGTGGATGAAGCGGTTGATGTAGAGCTTCAGCTCCAGGGCCGAATGCCAGTTTTCAAAGGCAAACATGGTCCGGTAGTAGGTCCAGAAATCACTCTCCAGGAAATCCTCTGAGAAGACCTCCTCCACCGATATCTCCTGGAGCTTTTCATCCGGTGTCATCATCAGGTGGACAATTTCCTGTATGACATCCTTCGAAAGGTTGAACTTACCGTTATCGTAGCGGGTCCCGCACTTCTTTGTGATCCGGCAATTGCTATAGTTGGGGTCGTCCCAGTTGGTATAGAAGAGATCATCCAAGATGGAGCGATCCGGATCCTCCCTCGAGGGGATGACGCTGAGCAGGTCCCACAGGACCTCAAAATGATGGCCCGTCTCCCGGCCGCCCCGGGCCACATAGCCCAGATCGGAGAGGAGGCGTCCGTCGAGCGCGCCGCCTGCGAGCTCCTCCTTCTCCAGGAAAATGATGTGAGACGGATCCATTTGCGCATCCTTGATCAAAAAGCCGGCAGCCGATAGACCGGCAATCCCGGTACCAATGATGTAGGCTTTTTTCCGTTCAATTCCTTCTGGTTTTCGGGCATGCACCAAACGATCATAATCGCCGTTGCCCAGCTTCAATCGTGGATCAAAAGTTTTAATTTCCATACAAGACCTCCTTTTTTTCTTTTCTTATGCTCATCCTATCGGAGGAAAAGCCCATCTACAACGGGTAAAAGAAGGCTTTTGTACAAGTCTTGGAGGGGAAAAATCAATTGCCCAAATTTTTATGCAAAAGAAAAAAGTGTACCGATACCGACCAAGGGTCGCTTTCTGTACACTTTTTGAACATATCTTAGTTTTCGTCCAGATGTTCGCTAATCCTTAGGGACCGCTCAATGTTGCCGTCGAAGAGCTTGCCAATGCGGAAAATCACCTCATCCGGGGAGTCTTGCATCCGGTTGCGCACCCACCGGTCCAAAAGGCCCACCAGGGCGGCCCGGTAGAAGTCCCTAACCAGGCGCTTATCCCGCTCCTTGGCCCGGATTTGCTTGGAGCGACACTCCTCCTCGATATATTTTTCGATGACCGATTCGCAAATTTTATAGAGGTAGGTGTCGATCTCTTCCTTGTCGATGGACTGAAAGAGGTTTTGCGCTGCCTTTTTGTTGTCTAAAAGAAAGGAAGCCGCATGCAGGAGGCTCTCCTCCCAGGAGGAGGTGGCATTAAACTCCTCATCCACCTTTTTTAGCTCATCCTGGAGGATTTCTTTGACCAGGGTATAGATGTCCTCATAGTGGTAGTAGAAGGTGTTTCGGCTGATCTCACAGCGCTCGGCCAGCATCGCAATGGTGATATTGTGAAAGCTTTTTTCTTCCAAAAGCGCTAAAAATTCGCACTTGATCAAATTTTTTGTGTATTGTTTTGCCATAATACCACCTTTGAAAAAAGGGAGCCGAACCGAACGATCCATTCGCTCGGCTCGGCTCCTTTTCGGATCCGTCCCAACCCTGCCCCGGACCGGCGCAACCAGTCAGGACAAGCGGGGACGGACGCTTACATTGAGAAGGGGACTTATTTGTTGACCGCGTCCTTCAGGTTCTTCCCTGCCTTGAAAACGGGGGCAGTAGAAGCCGGAATCTTGATGGTTTCTTCCGGATTGCGGGGATTACGACCTTCACGAGCCTTGCGCTCACGCGTCTCGAAGGTGCCGAAGCCGACCAGCTGCACTTTTTCTCCTGCGACCAGGCTTTCACGAACGGTTTCAATGAAGGCATCCAATGCACGAGTGGCATCGGCCTTGCTGAGGTTGCTCTTGTCAGCGAGCTTGGCGATTAATTCGGATTTATTCATGATCTCCTCCTATGATTGCAACGTTCTTGG
>CABTYV010000055.1 GCA_902489145.1 uncultured Tissierellia bacterium
AAAAGGACGCCCCTCGATTCTGGCGCGGGGGCCTCTCTGCTTGTTTTTCTAGGGAAGGGCAGCCGGGGGCTGCCCCCCTGCTACGGAGGTCGGAAGGGGGGGGGCGACGAAGTCGCCCTTCCATATTTGTGTTTCAGTGTTTTGTTGCCGGAAGGGGGAGAGCTGTAGAGGAAAACGCAGGGGCGCCTGTTTTCCTCTACAAACTATGCCCAAATGTCCCAAATTATTGCCATGGCGCTCGATTCTCCGCATGATTCAGGAAACTGCGGAGCGCTCGCCGTTGCCTGCAGTCCGGAGCTGGCAGCCCGACTCCGTCCTCCCAGCCCCGCTGGCCGTGTGTCTAGCATGGGGATGGTTCGGGCGCCGCCGGAGCGCTCGCCACCGGCGTAGGAACGATGCAGTCTGGCGCCGCCAGACCACCCGTACGCCAGCGTCCTTGATAAAAAAGCCGCCCGGTGGGCCTCATGATAAGGCCAATCGGGCGGCTTTCCTCACTATTAAAAAGTGAAAAGTTTGAAAAGACGGAGACGGTGGGATTCGAACCCACGTGGCGGAGGACCGCCAAACTGATTTCGAGTCAGCCCCGTTATGACCACTTCGATACGTCTCCAAAAAGGATGGACAATGCCAAAAAAGCTTGGGCAAGGCCTGAAAATGGACCGCGCAAGGCCCGAACAGGTGGGGTGGATTGCGGGTCGGACTAGGGAGCATTATATCCTTCTCGCGGACGCACGTCAAGGGCGCCACGAAGGGCGCTTTGCCGGCGGGCAAAATTGCCCGCCTTAGTCTTCCTCGAGCGCAACGGCTTCAAAGTGGCAGTCAAGGCCTTGCAGGTGGCGGCCCAGGAGCCTTCGAGCCATTTCCTCCATGATCTGGACATCGCCGGTAGTATAGAAATGGCAGGAGGGCTGCGTGGGTTCCGCCTCCACCAGGTCCGCTGGGGCGCCTTGGGTCGTTCCCGCCCCAGCTGCAGCCGCCAGCGCCTCGGATCCTACTGACTCAGCCCCGGCGGGCGCCCGTTCTCTGCTCGCCAAAGCGCGTGCCCCAGCCTCCGCCATTTCAGTCCCGGCCGCCTGCCCGCCGACCTCCGCCGCGCATGCCTTCCGTTCAGAGAGCGCGCGGACCAGGTCCTCGACCATGCAGAGAGCAGGATCGATGAGGCGGACGTCGTGGCCGAGAAAATCGGTGATTTGTTTGCTGACCAGGGGGAAGTGGGTGCAGCCCAGAATGACGATGGGCGGGGGATCCTTTTGCCAAGCGGCCAGGTCCTTTTCGACGGCCTGGCGGTAGCGCGCTTCATTGAAGGTGGCGGTTTCGACCGCCGGGACAATGGAAGGACAGGGACAATCGACCAGGTGGAAATCGGGATTGAGGGCGAAAAGGGCGCGATGGAAGGCGCCGGAGCGGATGGTAATCTCGGTGCCGGTGATGCCGATGTCCCAGCTGATATGGTCCTGGGTCTTGGGATGGGGCGATGCTTCATACGCTTCCATGGCGGCCCGGGCGCCAGCCTGAATGGTGCCGATGACGGGCAAATGAAGGTCGCGGCGGAAGTCTTCGATCAGGCTGGAGGACATGGTATTGCAGGCAAGGACCAGAGCATCGAGGGGCTGTTGGGCCACAAAAGAAACCATGCGATAGGCCAGACGCTTCATCTCGGGAATGGGCCGTCCGCCGTAGGGGGCATGGCCGGCATCGCCAAAATAGAGGTAATGGTTGTCCGGTTGCAGGCGGACCAGCTCTTTGAGGACGGTCAATCCGCCCAAACCAGAATCGACGACGCCAATGGTTCGATTTTTCAAGAAGGTCCTCCTTTCTATCGGGATCGGCCAGATCGGCCGACCGTGGTGGGACTGGCTGCGATTCGCCGCATGGCCCGGCTTTCCATCCGATGGCCGCTGGCTTGTTCGCTCTTTTTGCATGGAGATTAGTTTATCACAGTTGGAAAGAAGATGGCAAAAAGAAGTAAAAATATGGGGCGGGTGAGGGGATAGAAGGGAAAGTCTGCCGTCTGCTTATGCTTTCTGCTATACTAGAGAAAAAGAGCGAGCAAGTCTGAAGGAGCGATCCGCAGGGTAAAAGGAGATCGGAGCGGAAAACTGAGGGAAATGAGGCGCTATGAAGGCAATCGTATTTGATATGGATGGGACGCTGCTGGATTCGATGCCGGCCTGGAACCGGGTCAATGAGCAGATTGTGGAAGACTTCCATATTCCCATGGATCAGCTGGATTATGACCTGGTCATTACCCAGGGATTTGGGAGTTTGATTAAGATTTTGAGAAAATATTATGATCTTGAGGTGGACGTGGCAGATTTGCACCGCCGGTCCAATGAGCTGATGGAAAAGTGGTATGGGGCGCATGCGGTGACCCGTCCCGGCGTGGTGGAAAATCTCAAGGCGCTACGAAAAGGGGGCTATCCTCTGGCCGTGGCAACGGCGACGGAGGAGGGCCTGGCCCGTCTGGCACTGCAAACCGCGGGCATTTCAGATCATTTTGATTTGATCTACTCCAGCTCGACCGATGAATTTCCCAAAAACGATCGGCACTATTGGGAGACGGTGGCCAAAAGGATGGACTGTGACCCGTCCCAGATGATTCTTTTTGATGATGCCTTGTATGCCCTGGTGACGGCGGGGGAATGTGGCTATTTCACGGTGGGCTTGGAGGATCCTTCCTATCAACAGGATTTGGATCAGATGAAACGAAGAGCGGATGCCTTTTTACCGGGCTTTGAGGGCGTGGACCTCCTGTCCTGGTTAAAAGATCAGGAAGAAAGGAGCCAGCAATGAAAGAGTTTGTCGGAGGATCCTGTTTTGTGGCCAATGAGGTGATTGACAGCGTGATTGCCCAGGCGGCAAGCCGGATGGAAGGGGTGGAACAGGTCAAGGGCTTTGATGCGCGCAATGGGAAATTGCGGTCGCATTACAAAAACTACATTTGCACGAAGACCCAGGACGGCCACTTGACCACCATGATCACCCTGTCGGTCGATCGCGAGGCCAAGGTGCAGGAGGTGGTTCATGCGGCGCAGCTGGCTGTCAAAAATGAAGTGGAATCCATGTTTGGCCTGGTTTGTGACCGGGTGGATGTTGCTGTGATTTAAATGAAGGCTACAAGGGATTTGTTGACGGAGTCGATACCGAGGACCTTGCTGCGGTTTTCGGCTCCTTTTGTTTTGACGGCTTTTGCAGCGATGGCCTATGGCCTGGTCGATATGATGTGGATTGGCCGGATCAATGCGGAGGCGGTGGCGGCCGTGGGACTGGTGGCCTTGCTCATCTGGTTTGGGGACGCCCTCAGTCTGATCGGCAAAAATGGCATGGGCGTCCTGGTGGCCCGCTATTATGGGCGGGCGCAGAGCCAGGAGGGGACGATGCAATCGGAGGTTCGGGCGGGCCTTTTGCGCCGCCTGGGGACGGGCTTTCAGCTTTCCCTTTTTATTGCCTTGGCCTTTTGCCTGATGGCTCAGCTTTTGCTGGTGCCGTTTGCAAAGGCGTATCGATTGGGTGCCCTGGTCTATCAGGACCTTTTGACCTACGGGCGGATTGTCCTGGTGGGGAAGATCTTTGGCATGATGGGGGTGAGCTACTCTCAGGCTTACTCCAGCTTGGGCAATTCCATGGTGCCTTTTTTGATCAATTTGGTGGGCTTAGCGTTCAACATGGTCTTAGATCCGCTGTTGATCTTTGGCTTGGGTTTTTTCCCAGCCATGGGCGTGGCAGGCGCGGCTTGGGCCACCAGCCTTTCCCAGCTTTTGGTCTGTTTTTTGCTTTTTATTTATTCGCGCAGCCGAAAGCCACGCGACCTCTTACATCTGATCGCTCGTGCCTCCCTGCGCAGGCCCATTGACCGGAGCCTTTATAGGCAGATGCTCAAAATTGGCCTGCCCATGGCCCTTATGTCGCTCATTCTTTGCCTGATCTCCATGGTGACCAACCGCCTGCTTGCCCGTTTTGGGGCAGTGGCTGTCGCGGTGGGGGCGCTGGGGGCCCAGATTGAGTCGATTTCCTGGATGACGACGGAGGGATTGGGCTCCGCCTTGACCTCTATGGTGGCCCAAAATATTGGCGCGGGCCACCGGAAGCGGGTTCGGGACACCGTCCTGGTAGGGGGCGGAATCAGCCTGGCCATTGGCCTCTTTGCCAGCCTGCTTTTTGTGCTTTGGGGGCCGAATATTTTTGCAATCTTTATGAAAGAAGAAGAGGCCATTCGCATTGGCGCCGGCTATCTGCTTATTTTCGCGGTTCAGGAGCCATTTATGGGTCTGGAATCGGCCTCTACTGCGACCTATGCGGCCCTGGGCGACACCCTTTTTCCCTCCATCGTTTCTTTGATCACCAACATTGGCCGGGTACCGGGCGCCCTCTTTTTGATGCGCTATTTCGGGGTATATGGAGTTTGGATTGCCATGAGTGGCATGGGGGTTTTACGCTCGGCGATGATCCTAGTTGGGCTTGTCGGCAAGCTGCGAACCTATCTCAAGACAGGCTATTTGGCCACACAGGCGTAATGATAAGGAGGAAGTATGAAACAGTTTCAGGCAGAATCAAAAAAGCTTTTGGAGATGATGATCCACTCCATTTACACGAACAAGGATGTCTTTCTCCGAGAGCTGATTTCCAACGCTTCGGACGCATTGGACAAGCGCTACTTGCACGATCTCTCGGCCAATCCCTCCGGCTTTGACCGGTCCCAGTACAAGATTGAGTTGATTCCCGACGAAGCGCAGCGGACGCTGACGGTGCGGGACAATGGGATCGGGATGAACGAGGAGGAGTTGGACCGTTTTCTGGGGACCATTGCCCACTCGGGTTCGGAGGAGTTCCGCACGGCCCAGGGCCAGGAGGATCTGGCGCATATCATTGGCCAATTCGGAGTCGGCTTCTACGCTTCTTTTATGGTGGCGGATCGGGTAGAGGTCAAGTCCAAACCCTTGAGCGGGGAAGCGGCCAACCTCTGGACGTCCAACGGAACCGATGGCTATGAAATCACGCCCATCGACAAAAAGGAGGTGGGTACAGAGGTCATTTTGCATTTGAAGGCGGATGGGGAAGAGGAGGATTATTCTAAATACCTCAATGAATATACGCTGCGCAGCCTGGTGGAGCGCTATTCCAACTATATCCGCTATTCGATTGAAATGACCGTCCAGCGTCAAAAGCGGGTGATGCCGCCAGAGGATGCGGATGAGGCGACCAAAAAGGAGGCGGAGGACCATCCGACCTATGAAACGGTGGATGAGGTCCTGACCCTCAATTCCAAAACGCCGATCTGGGAAAAGGCCAAAAAGGACCTCAAGGCGGAGGACTATATCCAGTTTTACCAACAGGAAGGGTTGGGATACGATACGCCCTTGCGCTGGATTCATATGGTGGCCGATGGCACCCTTTCCTATCGGGCCATTCTCTATATTCCGGCCAGCCTGCCCTGGGACTTCTACGGCAAAGACTTTAAGAAGGGTCTCACCCTTTATTCGGCCGGGGTCAAAATCATGGACCACGCCGACCAGCTCCTGCCCGATTATCTGGGTTTTGTCCAGGGTGTCGTTTCCAGCGAGGATTTTCACCTCAACCTTTCCCGCGAAACTCTCCAGGAGGACCGGCAGATTCTGGCCATTTCCCGACGCATCGAAAAGCGGGTCCTTGAAGAATTGGCCAAGATGATGGCAGAAGACCGGCCTGCCTACCGCTCCTTCTTCCATCTCTTCGGCACCACCCTCAAAGCCGGCATCTATCAAAGCTACGGCGCCAAGAAAAACGATCTGGCCCCCCTCCTGCTCTTTGATACCAGTAAAGGCGAGGGCCGCAGCCTCGCCGAAATCCTGCAGGACCAGTCCCCGGCTGGTGAATCGGAGGGGGAGGGCGGACAAAAGGCCGCAGCGCCGGCCGCTTCTGACCAGGCGGAGGGGACGGCGTCTGAGGCAAAGACTTCCGACCAGGCGGAGGAACAAGCGCCCGACGCGCCAAAATCGGACGCCGACTCCGCAGCGGAGCCGAGTAAGCTCTACTATGCCACCGGCGAATCGACCGAGGCCATTGGCAAGCTCCCCACCGTCCAATATTTGAAGGAAAAGGGCGTGGAGGTCCTCTATTTGCCGGAAATGATCGATGAATTTACCATCAAGGCCATGCAGGACTTCGAAGGCCACCCCTTCCAATCCGTGCTCAGCGACGATTTCCACCTGCCCGAAGAAGCCGACGAAAAGGAGGCTTCCGAAAACATGGAGGCGCAGCCCCTATTTGAATCCATCCAGGAGACCCTGGGCAATGAGCTTGCTGCGGTCAAGGCGGGCCGCAATCTCCGCGAGGATGCCGCCATCCTCACGGCTCAGGGCGAGATTTCCATTGAAATGGAAAAAGCTTTTGCCGCCCAGCCAGGGGATCATCCCGAAATGAAGGCTGAAAAAGTCCTCCAGCTCAACGTCAACCACCCCGTCGTCCAGAAAATGATCCGCCTCCAAAAAGAAGGTCAGGATGAGGAGGTGCGCCAATACGCCCACCTGCTCTATGACCAGGCCCGGCTCATTGCGGGCCTGCCCATCGACGATCCTGTCGCCTTCGCCCGCGCCGTCCAAAAGCGTATGTAATGCGCCGCTGATCAGGCTGAAAAATGGCTTGACAAGATCGGCGCTGCAACCCAAAGCCACCAAAATCAGATAGGAAGGGCGACTTCGTCGCCCCTCCTCTTCCGACCGCCGTAGCAGGGGGGCAGCCCTCGGCTGCCCTTCCATAGAAAAACAAGCAGAGAGCCCCTCGAGCTAGACTCGAGGGGCTTCCTTATCGCGCCGAAGTAGTAGGGCGGCCGCCAGCCGCCCTTCCTTTTTGACAAAGATGACAGGAAGTCGGGCCGGGCCCGACTTCCTTCCTTATATTGTTCAATAAGGAAGCGCCCCTGGAGGGGGCGCCTCTGCTTTGATCCAATCCGTCGGCCGGAGGCCGACTCCGCATTGATTTTGATCGCTGGCCGCTGGCCAGCTCCGCTTTTTGGCCGTTCGTTGGTGGTTTTAGGCGAAGGTGTAGAGGAAAACAGGCACCCCCGCGTTTTCCTCTACAGTAAATATGACATTTTCGTCAAAAAAGGGGAGGAAAATGGCTACCCCCTCGTTTTCCTCTACATCAAAAACGTCTTTTTCCTGAAAAATGTAGAGGAAAACGGGCACCCCCGCATTTTCCTCTACAGTAAATATGACATTTTCGGCAGATGTG
>CABTYV010000056.1 GCA_902489145.1 uncultured Tissierellia bacterium
GCAAAACTGCCAATGTAGTTCGGGCCAATGCGTTTGGCTATCCCGCCATGCCCGTGGACACGCATGTATTTCGTGTGGCCAACCGTCTGGGTCTCTCCCAATCGAAGACGCCGGATGAATGTGAACAAGATCTTCGAGCCCTGCTCGATCCCAGCCTCTGGAACTACTTCCACCTTTCCATCATTATGCATGGAAGAACCTGCTGTTTGGCCCGAAGGCCACATTGTGAGTCCTGCCCCCTCCAGGCCTATTGCCGAACCTATCAGGAAGCGCAGGCCGACCAATGAAAATCGCCGTGATCGGAGGCGGAGCAGCGGGCCTTTTTTTCGTCGGCCATCTATTAGATCAGGCACCTGACCTTTCCGTCACCCTGTTTGAACAAGGCCCTGACCTGGGTCGAAAGCTTTTGGCAACGGGCAATGGCCGGTGCAACTTTACCAACGCCCACCTTTCCGTCGACCACTATACGGGGCCAAGCCATCAGCAACTGGCCCCCCTCTTAGACCGTTTTGATTTTGAGGCGGTTCGCACCTATTTTTTCCGGCTGGGCCTGCCCTCGGTAACCCTGGAAAGCGGCATGACCTATCCGATGAGTCTTTCGGCGCAAAGCCTGTTTCGACTCCTGCAAGGACGCTTGCAGGGGGACCACTTGGTCCTCCACCTGCTTCATGAGGTGAGTGCCCTTGACGGAGAGGAGGGTGCTTTTTTTCTGCAGGGGAGGGTGAAGCAGGATCAGGGGGAAGGCTTCTTTCGGTCCGGCCCCTTTGATCTTGTTGTATTGGCCAGCGGCGGGGCTTACGGCATTGGCAAGAAGGAGTGGTCCTGTGGCTATTCGCTTGCAAAGGCACAGAATCACCAGATCACCTCGCTTCATGCCGGCATTTGTGGGGTGGTTGTCTCAGAACCGGATTTTTGCCGAAGAGCGGCCGGTGACAAGGTCAGGGCCCGCGTTAAGGGCGCCGGGAAGGTCCTAGAAGATGATGTCCTGTTTACCGACTATGGCCTATCTGGCATGGGGATCTTCCGCCTCTCCAATGACCTTCTAGAGGAGGCTCCTTCCCAAAAAAAGCAAGTCGTAACCCTGGAGCTTTGGCCGCAGTGGGCCTATGAGGACATGGATCGCTATTTGACATCGCTATTGAAAAAAAGGTCCTCCTGGCAGGTGGAGGACGCGCTGGCCGGCCTTTTGCCACCCCGGCTCCTAGCCACGAGCTTATGGGCGGTCCGCTGGGGCGGAAGGGTGGAAGAGAGCGACGAGGCCCAGCGCCAGCGCTGGCTGTACGGGCTGAAGCACCTGTCCTTTCAAGTGGAGGGAAGCCGAAAAAAGGATCATGGCCAGGTGACCTGTGGGGGGATTGCCCTAGGCGAGGTGGATCTTTCCACCATGTCCTCTCGAAAAACGCCCGGCCTCTATTTCATTGGCGAAGTGCTGGACGCTCAGGGCGAGTGCGGCGGCTACAACCTTCATTGGGCCTGGGCCTCTGCCTGGCAGGCCGCAGAAGCAATTTTGCACCGGGCCTCCTGCCAGGCGGGGAAAAAAGTGTTACTATAGGATAAGCTTTATTGCGATCTAGAATGAGATTTTGCCTGCTGGCGGAAGGGTACGGGGCCGAAGGGGCAGGCCGAAAGGAGTCAAGCTTGACATATCGCGCGTTGAATCAGGATTTTCGCCAGGGGGAGTTGGACCTTATTGACCGCTGGAAGAAAATGGATCTGCTGAAAAGATCCCTGGAGGAGCGAAAAGAGGGGCCCAACTATGTCTTTTACGATGGCCCACCAACGGCCAATGGCAAACCGGGGGTTCACCATGTCATTGCCCGAACGCTCAAGGATATGACCTGTCGCTACAAGACCATGCAGGGGTATCGGGTCCGTCGCAAGGCCGGATGGGATACGCACGGCCTGCCCGTGGAAATTGAGGTGGAAAAGAAGCTGGGCTTCCACGAAAAACAGGATATTGAAGCCTATGGGGTAGAAAAATTCAATCAGCAATGTCGAGATTCCGTTTTCCAATATCGGGATCTTTGGCGGGAAATGTCCGATCGGATGGCTTTTCTGGCCGATATGGACCATCCCTATATCACCCTGGACAATGATTACATCGAAACGGTTTGGCATTTGCTGGATCATTTTTACCAGGAGGGACTGATTTACAAGGGCGCGAAGATTCTGCCCTATTGCTCTCGCTGCGGGACGGGACTGGCTTCCCACGAGGTCGCGCAGGGCTACGAAGAGGACGAGGTGACCACGGTTTATGCCCTCTTTCCGGTCAAGGGCCGTGAGGATGAATACTTTTTAGCCTGGACGACCACCCCCTGGACCCTGCTTTCCAACGTCTCCTTGACGGTTCATCCCGATGCGACCTATGTCAAAGTAGCTCAGGGGGATCGCAAGCTGATTTTGGCCAAAGACCTGATGGACCAGGCTTTGCGGCCCCAGTATGGGGAGATTACCGTGCTGGAGACCATGAAGGGGAAGGATCTGGAATATACCGAGTATGAACAGATTTTGCCCTTCATTGCGGTGAAGGAAAAGGCCTTTTTTGTCACCTGCGCTGACTATGTCACCATGGAGGATGGGACCGGCGTCGTTCATACGGCCCCGGCCTTCGGGGAGGACGACTACCAGACCGGCAGACGCTATCACCTGCCGCTGGTTCAGCCGGTCGGGGACCAGGGGACCTTTACGGAGGGACCCTACCAGGGGACCTTTGTGATGGATGCGGATCCCGAAGTGATCGCCTACCTCAAGGAGCATGGGCTCTGCTACGGAACCCAGAAGATCACGCACAACTATCCTCATTGCTGGCGCTGCCATACCCCCTTAATTTACTATGCCAAGCCCTCTTGGTATATTGAAGTTTCTAAATTTGCGGACCAGATGGTACAAGAAAATCAAAAGGTGCATTGGGTACCCGATTATGTCGGGGAGAAGCGCTTTGGCAACTGGCTGGAAAATATCAAAGACTGGGCCATCTCTCGTACCCGGTATTGGGGAACGCCGCTGCCACTCTGGGTTTGCCCCGACTGTGGCCATGTTCATTCCATTGGCTCCCGCAAGCAGCTCGTTAAAGAAGCGATTGAATCGATTGATGAGACGATCGACCTCCACCGCCCTTACGTCGATGAGGTTCATCTCACTTGTCCCAAGTGCGGGGGCACCATGCAGCGAGAGCCGGATGTCATCGATGTTTGGTTTGATTCCGGCGCCATGCCCTTTGCCCAGCGTCACTATCCCTTCGAACACCAGGAGGATTTTGAAGGAGAATATTTCCCTGCAGACTTTATTTCTGAAGGGATTGATCAGACCAGAGGCTGGTTCTACTCCCTGATGGCGATCTCTGTCTTATATAAAGGGAAAGCGCCTTATAAAAATGTTTTGGTCAATGATCTGGTCCTGGACAAGGAGGGGGCCAAGATGTCCAAATCAAAGGGCAATACCCTGGATCCCTTTGAACTCTTTGACCGTTACACGGCCGATGTCATTCGCTTCTATTCCCTTTACGTCTCCCCGCCCTGGATCCCCACGCGGTTCGATCTGGAGGGAGTCAAGGAGGTCAGCGCCAAATTTTTCCGGACCCTGCGCAATGTCTACCAGATGTTCGCTCTCTATGCCAACACCAATGAGTGGGCGGTCGCTGATTTCGCAATTCCGGTCCAGGACCGGCCGGAGATTGACCATTGGCTCTTATCCCGCTACCAGTCGCTTTTGGCAGCCTACCGGGAAAACATGGACCAGTTTGAGTACACGCGAGTCGTTCATGACCTGTCGGATTTTGTGGTGGAGGACCTGTCCAATTGGTACATTCGTCGGAACCGGTCTCGCTTCTGGTCTTCGGAGGAGAATGACAACATTAAAGCTTGCTTCCAGACGACCTACGAGGTCCTATTGGGCCTTTCCAAGCTGATCGCGCCGATTACCCCCTTCCTGGCGGAGGAGCTCTACCTGGCCCTCACGGAAGAAAGGGAGGCCGAAAGCGTTCATCTGACGCTACTGCCTGAGGCGGAACCGGAGCTCATAGACCGCAAGCTGGAAGAAAAGATGAATCTGGTGCGCACCATTGTCAACCTGGGCCGGGCTTCGCGGGAGGATGCGGGTTTAAAGGTTCGCCAGCCCCTCAAGGAGATCATGGTTGATGAAGCATACCGGCCCATTGTCGGCGATTTGGTTGACCTGATTCGAGAAGAGCTCAACGTGAAGGAGGTGGTTTTTTCGAACCGCCTCAGTGAATACACAAACATTGAGCTGAAGCCCAATTACAAATCAGCCGGGCGCATTTTGGGCAACAAGATCAAAGAATTTGCCCAGAAGCTGCGCGAGGTCGATCCCTACGAATTTCGGGAGAAGCTGGCGCAGGGACCCCTGACCCTGTCGCTCGGTGGGGAGGAGACCGAAATTCCAACCGACTTTGTTCAGGTTCAATTCCAGGCCAAGGAAGGCTATGATGTCATGATGGAAGGGCAGGTCAGCGTCGTGCTGGATACCGAGCTTACCCAGGCATTGATTTCGGAAGGCTATGTCCGAGAGTTCATCTCCAAGATTCAGCAGACGCGTAAGAAAAAAGACTTCGACGTGGCGGACCGCATTCGCATCCGCTACGATGGCGATGGGGACCTGCAAAAAGCCATTGAAGCCTTCCGCGACATGATCCAGGATAATGCGCTGGCAATCTCCCTGGAATTTTCGAATGGCCTCGAAGGGGAGAGCGCTGATTTAAATGGCCATCCCATCCGTTTTGTGGTCGAACGGGTTGAAGCATCTAAATAAAAAGTAAGGCATCGAGACAAACGCCTGGATCCACGGACCACGGATCCGGGCGTTTTATTTGATTTTTTGAAGGGAATTCGCTATAATGTTTTTGTCATTTCAGAAACACCTTTTTTTGTGGTAATACTTCTCTTTTTGATCGGATCTGCCTTGACCCGGTCCATTTTGCTATGCTATAATCTACTACTGCTAAAGTCTTTCAATCGGTTCTTCGACCGATTTTTGTTTTTATTTTATTGAAATGACGGTGTTTTCACAGGGAAGAAACAGAATAATGAGGTGGCTATGGCAATGCACATGCATACGGAAGCGTACGGACGGACCCAGCGGGAGACTTTTTCGCGGATTCCCTCGGTGCTCGACTTCCCCAACCTGCTGGATATCCAGCGCAACAGCTTTCAGTGGTTTTTGGAAGAGGGATTGGGGGAGGTGCTCGCCGATGTATCCCCGATTCAGGACTATTCGGGTGGACTGGTCTTGGAGTTTACCGATTACAAGTTTGATGAGGAAGCCGATTATTCCGTAGAGGAAGCGAAAGAGCGGGATGTAAACTATTCCAAGAAGCTCCGGGTGAAGGTTCGCCTGATCAAAATGGATGAGGGCGAAATCATGGATGTGAAGGAGCAGGAGGTCTTCCTGGGCGATATCCCTATGATGACGCCCTCCGGCACCTTTATCATTAACGGGGCCGAGCGGACGATTGTCTCCCAGCTCATTCGTTCTCCGGGCGTATACTACACGCAGGCTTATGATAAGTCGGGCAACCTGGAGATTGCCTCCACCGTCATCCCCAACCGCGGGGCCTGGCTGGAGTACGACAACGATGCCAATGGGGTCGTCAATGTCCGCATTGACCGGACGCGCAAGCTGCCCGCGACTACGCTCATTCGCGCCCTCCTTTTTGAAAGCAACCAGGAGATGATTGATGTCCTGGGCGAGAGCGACCATTTATCCCTGACCTTAGAGAAGGATGTCGCCCACAACCGGGAAGAAGCCTTGCTTGAAATCTACCGTAAGCTCAAGCCGGGCGATATGGCCTCCGTGGAATCCGCGGAGCCGCTCATTCACAATCTGTTCTTTGACCCCAAGCGCTACGATTTGGCCCATGTAGGCCGGTTCAAGTTTAATAAAAAGCTGACGGTTTCCAACCGGATTTTGGGCTGCATTCTTGCCAGTGACGCCATCTCAGAGGACGGGGAAATTATCGGCCATGAAAATGACTACATTGACGAAGCCCTCGCCCGCGCCATCGAAAACGCCGGGATCAACCTGGTAGACGTCTACCCCTCTCGCCTGGATACGGAGGAAAAAATTCGCGTGGTGGGCAATCACTTCGTGGACTACCATGTTTTCCAGGACCAATTGCCCGATGTCGATCTGGACCAGTTCCATTTCTCCGATAAAATTTATAAGCCGGCCATGGACCAGGCCATTGCAGCTTTTGAAGCCAATGAAAATGGCGCTTTTGATGAGAGTCGCCGCAAGGTGCAGTATATCAAGCGTCATATGGACGAAATCAATCCCCGCCACATCACGTCGGCGGATATTTTAGCGACCCTTTCCTACCAGCTCAACCTCTATCAGGGCATTGGCCAAACGGACGACATTGACCACCTGGGCAATCGCCGGGTTCGCTGCGTTGGCGAGCTGCTGCAGAACCAGTTCCGCATCGGGCTTTCCCGGATGGAGCGGGTGGTACGGGAGCGCATGACCACCGGAGACCAGGACCTGGCCACTCCGCAAAGTTTACTAAATGTACGGCCGGTCACGGCGGCGATTAAAGAGTTCTTCGGCTCTTCTCAGCTCTCTCAGTTTATGGACCAGACCAATCCCATGTCGGAGCTGACGCACAAGCGCCGTCTTTCGGCCTTGGGACCGGGCGGCCTTTCCCGTGACCGGGCAGGAGCGGAGGTGCGAGATGTTCATGACTCTCACTACGGCCGCATCTGTCCCATTGAGACACCGGAAGGTCCGAATATCGGCTTAATCACCTCCCTTACGACCTATGGTCGGATCAACAAATTGGGCTTCATCGAGACGCCCTACCGGAAGGTAGAAAAAGGGACGGGACGGGTGAGCGATGAAATTGTTTATATGACGGCGGATGAGGAAGACCGCTATATCAAGGCACAGGCCAATGAGCCCTTAGATGACCAGGGCTATTTTATCAATGAGCGCATTTCCGGCCGGGGCTATCATGCGGAAAATGGCATTTTCCCCCGTAAGGACGTCGATTATATGGACGTTTCCCCTCA
>CABTYV010000057.1 GCA_902489145.1 uncultured Tissierellia bacterium
AGCCGGAGGCTGCCCCTCTGCTATGGTATGCGGTAGGGGAGGGGCGGCGGTCGCCGCCCTTCCGATCTGATTTTTGTGGTTTTTTGGCGTTGTGGGGATGGGTGTAGAGGAAAATGAGGGGGTGGCGATTTTCCTCTACACTTTTCAGGAGAAAGGCGTTTTTAGTGTAGAGGAAAATCGGGTGGTGGCCGTTTTCCTCCCCTTTTTTGACAAAAACGTCATTTTTGGTGTAGAGGAAAATGAGGGGTTGCCTGTTTTCCTCTACACCAAGTCTCAAAATGTTCCAAAACGTGCCAAAACGTGTCACCATGCCATCTTTTCTTTGCGCTTTTCCATAGATTGTCCATCATCGGCGGATGAAAGCGAGTAAACATCCATAGGTGGAAAAAATTGACATTGTTTTACAATTTGGATAACGTCTTCATAGAGGTATAATAAGAAGGATGCAGTATCGGCGGTCGGGCTTGTGCGGAGGGCGGCTGCCCGCAAGCGTAAAGCGCGTGGACAAGCGCTTGCCGGGCGCCATCATCTAAGCGGGACCAGGTGTCAGCGCCGCCACCACCCACCGCCGGCGCCCCCGCGCTGTCAGGCGCCAAACCGCCGGCACCACCCTGCGCCGTCAGGCGCCAAACACCCCCCGCCCCCGCATCGGCTTTGCCCACGGCTGGATCGAGGGGTGCGCTTGGAAGAGGAGGATTGGATGAAGATCAGAAAAGCGGTGATTCCGGTCGCCGGATTGGGAACGAGATTTTTGCCATTTACCAAGGCAACGCCGAAGGAATTGCTGCCAATAGTGGATCGACCGACCTTGCAGGTGATTGTGGAAGAGGCATCGGCTGCGGGCATTGAATCGATTTTGTTTGTGACCAATCGGGGCAAGGAAGCGATTGAAAATCATTTTGATCATAATATAGAGCTAGAGGCGGCATTGGCCCGTTCGGGCAAGGAGGCCGCTTTGAAGGAGCTGGAGGCCATCCGAAAATTGGCCAAGATCTTCTATGTGCGCCAGCAGGAGACGAAGGGCCTGGGCCATGCCATTCTTTGTGCAAGAGCGTTCGTGGGCGAGGAGCCTTTTGCGGTTTTATTGGGGGATGATGTGGTCTATCATCCGCAGGAGCCTTGCATTGGCCAGCTGATGGCGGTATTTGAAAAAACGGGTCATTCTGTGGTGGGCTGCCAGAAGGTGGCGCATCACGAAATTGATAAATATGGATCGTTGGAGGGGACGCAGGTGGGGGAGCGCCTGTGGCGGATGATTTCGACAGTGGAGAAGCCGGCACCGGAGGAGGCACCGTCGGATATGGCGGTGCTGGGCCGCTATGTTTTTGAACCTGAGATTTTTGACTATTTGGAAAAGACGGCGCCGGGCTATGGCGGGGAGATACAATTGACCGATGCCTTTTGCCGGATGGCGCAGGAGCGGCCGGTGTATGCCTATGAATTTGAGGGGCGACGGTACGATATGGGCAATAAGGAGGGATTTTTGGAGGCGACGGTAGAATTTGCCCTGCGGGATCCGGAACTGTCGGAGCCGTTCTGGGCCTATCTGGAGCAATTGAGGGCAAACAGGAGGTCTCTATGAAGCAGAAATTAGGAAAAAAAGCTCGCATCTATTTGATTGCAACGGGGGGGACCATTGCATCGGTTCAGACGGTGGCGGGCCTTACGCCACAGATTCCGGCGGAGGAATTGCTATCGTATGTCCCGGAGGTTCAGGATTTTGCGGAGGTGACCTGCCGGCAGCTGATCAATTTGGATTCGACCAATATCCAGGCCAAGCACTGGGTTCGGATGGCTCAGGAGGTGGAGGATCACTATGACGAATATGACGGATTTGTCATTTGTCATGGCACGGATACGATGGCCTATACGGCGGCGGCCCTTTCCTATTTGATTCAGCATTCGCCCAAGCCCATTGTCCTGACGGGTTCGCAGAAGCCGATCAATTTGGATTCGACGGATGCGCGGAGTAACCTGCGGGGGGCCATTCGGTTTGCGGCCCATCCAAGGGCGCACGATGTGTGTTTGGTGTTTGATGGGAAGGTGATTTGCGGGACCCGGGCCCAAAAGGAACGCACCAAGTCCTATGATGCCTTTGCCTCGATCAATTTTCCTTATATCGCAACCATACAGGAACCCAATGTCCTTTTCTATCTGGATGACAAGGGGCGCAGCTCTGGCGAACCGGAGCGGGTCAATGGGACCTCGGAGCCGGTCAATGCAGGCCGAAGCCAGGCCACTTTGAGGGAAGGGGCGGGGGTGTATTTTGCCCACCAGCTGGAGGAGGCGGTGGGGCTGTTCAAGCTCCTGCCTTCCATGCGGGCTGAGAGCCTGGTGGATCTGGCAAGCCACTACCGGGCGATCATCATTGAATCCTTCGGCGTGGGGGGGCTGCCGGTGTATGATAGCGGTGATTTTCGCCAGGCCGTGGCGCAGCTGATTGACCAGGGCAAAACGGTGGTGATGACGACCCAGGTGCCGCTTGAAGGCTCCAACATGACCGTCTATGAGGTGGGCAAGCAGGCCAAAGAGACCTGGGGGCTGATGGAGGCCTATGATATGTCCCTGCCCGCCACGGCCACCAAGCTCATGTGGATCTTGGGTCAGACGGAGGATAAAAAGGAGATCCACCGCCTCTTTCAGACCCAGATCAACCACGACCGTCTGTGGCCGGCCATGGATTGACCGGAGGAAGCTCGCTCCGAGGTCCCAAATCGGTCAAATGCCGACAATCTTGTGTATATTTTGTAACATATTTCCGACAGAATTTCCGCTTATTCTTAGGGCAAATCGCAGGTCGCTGGCGGCCTTTAGCCCGGGCTTGATGGAAGGCGTGGCCGGAGCGACCAGAAAGGATGGGTAGGATGGACAGAGAGCAAGATTTTTACGAAGCGACACCAGAGCATTTCCGGGTGGACGACCGGTCCCGCGTCGATGGCGAGGCGGGCCTTTCCGAGGCGGGCGTGCGCAAGCTGGTGCGCGAAGAAATGGTACGCAATTATCGGCCTAAATCATCGGGCCTTTCCACGCTGCTTTGGGTTTTAGTGGGCAGCCTTTTGGGCCTGATCGGGGGCAGTGCCCTGATTTTAACGGGTGCCATTGATCTGGGGGCCCTTGTGGGACCTGCACAGCAGACGGACAGCGCCCGCAAGGAAACCTATCAGATTTCCCTCAACCAGGAATCCACCGTGGAAAATGCGGTGGCCAAAAAGGCCACCCCCTCCATCGTCGGAATCACGACCCTGTCCCAGGGGACCAATCGCAATCCCTTTTTTTATGGGCTGCCCAAATACAGCGAGTCGGTGGGATCCGGGGTCATTGTTTCCCAGGACGGCTATATTTTGACCAATTCCCACGTGGTGGACAATGGCCAGGCGGAGAAGATTACGGTGCTCTTCGCCAATTCGGAGGAGGCCCAGGCCAAGCTGGTCTGGAACGATCCGACCCTGGATTTGGCCATCATCAAGGTAGAAAAAAAGAATCTGCAGCCGATCGAATTGGCCCCCAAGGGGACCACGCAGGTCGGGGATAAGGCCATTGCCATCGGGAACCCGCTGGGTCTGGACCTCCAGTCCACCCTCACCTCCGGTTATATTTCGGGCCTCAACCGTTCCATCACCGTGGAGGGGGGCAATACCATGGACGGCTTGATTCAGACGGATGCGGCGATCAACTCGGGCAATTCGGGCGGTGCCCTCCTCAATGCCAAGGGCCAGCTGGTGGGCCTCAATACGGCCAAGCCCGCCGCCGCCGACGGCATTGGCTTTGCCATTCCCATTTCCACCATCCAGCCGATCGTGGAAAAGATTGTCAAAGAGGGCTCCTATGAACCGCTTTACCTGGGCATCACGGGCTACAACGTCGCCATTGCCCGCCAGATGGGGGCGCAAAATCTGCCGACCAGGACGGGCGTGATCATCCATGAGGTGGTGGCCGGATCGCCTGCGGCCAAGGCCAAGCTCAATCCCAATGACATTTTGGTGGACATGGATGGCAAGAGCGTGGATTCCATGAATTCCCTCAAAACCATCCTGCTCAACTACAAGGTGGGGGATCATGCCAAGCTCACCATTTTCCGGGGTGGCGAGAAGAAGACGCTCGACATTACCTTTGAAGCGTTTCAACCCGTGGCTCAGGAAGGAAAGTCGGGCCGCTAAAATCAGGCGGAGGTTTCTATGAAAAAAGCTTTGTATCGTGCCTTTCGGCCCACCACCTTTGATGAGGTCCTGGGTCAGGATGCGATCGTTCGTGTTTTGAAAAATCAAATTCGCACCGGCCAGCCGGGCCACGCCTACCTTTTTGCGGGCACCCGTGGTACCGGCAAGACGTCCTGTGCCAAGATTTTCTCGCGGGCGGTCAATTGTCTGCATCCCCACGACGGCAACCCCTGCAATGAATGTGAAAATTGCCGGGCCATCCTGGAGGAAACGACCCTGGATGTGGTGGAGATGGATGCAGCTTCCAACCGGCGCATTGATGACATTCGAGAGCTCAAGGAGCACGTCATCTATCCGCCATCCAAGCTCAAATACAAAGTCTATATCATTGACGAGGCCCACATGATCACCCGGGAGGCCTTCAATGCCCTGCTCAAGATCATGGAAGAGCCGCCTGCCCACCTCATTTTCATCCTGGCCACAACCAATCCAGACCAGATTCCCGACACCATTCTCTCCCGTCTCCAGCGCTACGAGTTTAAGCGCCTGGATCCGTCCGCCATTGAGCAGAATATCCTTCACATTGCCGGCGCCCTCCATTTGGAGGTGGAGCCTGCGGCCCTGCATGCCATGGCCCTCTCCGCCGACGGCGCCATGCGCGATGCCCTCTCGCTCATGGACCAGGTCCTGGCGGAAGGCGCGCCCGTCATCCGGGAAGAAACCGTCCGCAAGATTTTAGGCACCGTCGGCCCCGAAACCCTTCATCAGTTGGCTACGCTGGCCCTATCGGACAATCTGCCCGGCCTCCTCTCCTTCAGTCAACAGATCATCAAAAGCGGCAAGGATCCCCAAAATCTGATCAAGGAGCTGATCGATTATTTTCGCCTCCTCCTGCTTGTCAAAGGTCTGGGCCAGACCGATTCCCTTCCCATCGCCCCTGCCCAAGCCGCCGCGATGGCCGCTCTGGTCAAAGATCAGCCCCTGGACCGGCTCGTCGATTCGCTGGAGCTTCTCCTGGCCGGCGAAGACCGCCTACGCCGCTCCGACTTCTCCGAAGCCATCCTCCAAGCCACCCTGGTCAAGCTGGTCAACTATGTCGATGAAAAATCGATTCTCTCCCGCCTTGCGCTGGTAGAAGCCAAGCTTAAGACCATCGAACGCTGGCAAATTCCCGAGCACCTGGTTCGAAACGAGGTCCTCCATTATCTCGAAGAGGTAGACCCGAGCACCTTTTTTGCGGGGCTGGCGGCGAAAGGTGCGGTGGCGGTGAAGGAAGGGGCGGTGGCGGGGGACGCGCCGGATCAGGAGGGTGCGGCGAAGGCGACGGCTGCGCCGGCTAAGGACGCGCCGTCGAAGGCTGTGGTGGCCGAGGACGCGCCAGCGGGCCTGCCAATGTCTGACGGGGTGCTGAAGGCCGCGGCAGCGGTGCCTATGGCCGGTCCCGTGGCCAAGCCTGCGACGCATCCTGAAGCCAAGTCTGCGGCGCAGCCAGTGACAGAGCCTGCGGCGGAGGATGTGACAGAGCCTGCGGCGGAGGATGTGGCGGAGCCTGCGGCGGAGGATGTGGCGGAGCCTGTTGTGGAAGCGCCAAAAAAAAATGGCCCCCAGCCCCTCATTGCGCGTGACAGCGACCGCTGGCTTGCCGAAAATGCGGACCTGCTTCGCCAGAAGGTCGAGGAGCGCCACATTGTCCAGGCCTTTCTCTTTATGAAATACCAGGGTCTGGTCTGCCTCGGCCATGACCTTCTTCTGGTCTACACTGACCCCCTGATCGCCGGCGTAGTCCAGGCCTCCGAGCGGGAAATTGCCGAAATTTTTCAGGAGCTCCTGGGCCCGGCCTATCACCTCCGCATTAGTACGGAAAATTATGCCCAGCTAAAAGAAAAAGAACGCCAATGGCGGGCTCAAGATTCGTCTTCTCCGGGCAATGCAATGCCGTCCGACCATCCGGCACCGTCCGCGGCACCGGTCCCCGCACAGCCTTCCTCGAGTCACGCCAAGCGGGCGACGGGTCATGCGGATGCGCCGCCCGCGCCACCAAGCTGGGCGGCGGAGGATGCTTCGGATGCAGCGCCTTATTTAGAACCTGATTTCCCGGCGGCGCCTTCGCTTCCGGAAACGTCTTCCGATGAGGCCCCGCCTGCTCCGGCGACGGATGTAGGCTCACCGGCGAAAGCCTTCTCTAAGGCACGCACCGATTCGGCGGCGGATGTAGGCTCACCGGCGAAAGCCGCCTCTGAGCCACACACCGATTCGGCGGCAGCGGGGCAAGCTTTTGAGCCGCAAGACGAGCCGGATCCGCTGGAGAAAATTCGCGCCGCCATTCCAGCGAATCTTCTGGAAATCAGATAAGTGGGACGCTTGAGCGGCTCCCTGACCGCCTGAAATTGGTGGAAATCGGGGGGAGTCGGGCCATTGGCCCGGCTCCCCCCCCTCTTTATGTCCAAAAGGAAGCGCCCCCGGCGGGGGCGCCTCTGCATTTTTTGTCCTGGATAGCCGATTTGCCGGAGGGGGCTGTAGAGGAAACGGGCACTCCCTCATTTTCCTCTACAGCCCCCTCTTGTCACAACAAAGACCCACAAAAATCAAATAGGAAGGGCGACTCCGTCGCCCCTCCGCTAC
>CABTYV010000058.1 GCA_902489145.1 uncultured Tissierellia bacterium
AAGGGCGGCGACCGCCGCCCCTCCCCTACCGCATGCTGTAGCAGAGAGCCCCTCGAGCCAGCTCGAGGGGCTTCCATATGGCCATAGCGGTGGGGCAGCCTCCGGCTGCCCTTCCATATGAAACACAAAAAGAGAGGAAGTCGGGCCCGGCCCGACTTCCTTCCGCCTCTGCTTCCTTCCATCCGTCGGCCGCAGGCCGACTCCACCTTGATCCTAACCACTTTCCGCAGGCCAGCTCCGATTTGCAGTCGTTCGCTTGCGAATGAGTCGACACATGTAGAAGAAAATCCATTCTGTGATCCGCTTCCAGTCTGATAGAATAAGGCTGGAAGATTTTTTGTTTTCGATTATTTCAAAAAACTGCCCCAACAGAAAGGATTGTTATGCGTATCCTGCACGCGCTGGCTCAATACCCCTCCCGAACCGGCTCGGGAATCTATACGATCAATTTAATTGACCAACTAACAAAGCACCAGCTGGGTCCCCAGGCCCTCCTTTATGCCCGAAATCGTGACCAGGCGGTGCCCAAGCTTGCGATTCCAACCTATCCCTTGGTGTTTGACCGACCGGAGCTGCCCTTCCCCCTGGCTGGTATGTCCGATGTCATGCCCTACCGATCGAGCATTTACCACCAAATGTCACAAGCGGCGCTTGCCGCCTGGCAGGGGGCCTTTGCGCAAAAATTGGTGGAAGCCATTGACGATTTTCAGCCTGATTTGATCCTTTGCCACCATTTATGGATGCTCGCCTCGCTCTGCCTCCAGCAACGAGTCCCAGTGATTGCCATCCACCACGGCACCGATTTGCGCCAGGCCAGGCAGAATCCGGATTTTGCGGCCCGCTATGTGAAGGGCCTGAACCGATTAAAGGGGGTCATTGCCCTCTCCCAGCGCCAGGTTCCGGAAATTGCCGCTTTTACCGGCTTGCCGGCGGAGCAGATTTTGGTAGGAGGTGGTGCCTACAACGATCAGATTTTTTTCCCGCCGGCGAAAAAAGCGCCGCATGCCGGGGTGCAATTTCTGTATGCGGGCAAGCTTGCCCGGGCCAAGGGGGTGTTTGAGCTGGTGGAGGCCTTCCGGGGATTGCCAGCAGATGCGCCCTACCGTTTGAGTGTGGTGGGCAATCGAACCACGCCGGAGGCGGAGCAATTGGCGCAGAGGGCGGAGACGGAGGAGCGCATTCATTTCTTTGATGTCGAGGGCCAGGCGCTTCTATCGGATCAGATGCGGGCGCAGGATATTTTCGTATTGCCCTCCTATTATGAGGGACTGGGCATGATTGCCATTGAAGCGCTCGCCTGTGGCATGCGACTGGTGGTCAATGATCTGGTCAATTTAAAAGAGGTGCTGGGGCCGGCCCTGTGGTCGGATGCGCATCTTTCGGTCGTGCCCATGCCTGATCTGCAAAATGAGGATGAGATTGTCCCCGAGGCAATCCCCACCTATCTCGACCAGCTGCAGCAGGCGCTTGAGGAGCAGGCCCGTCGCTGCCTGGCGGATGGCGGAGCGGTCAATGGGCTTACGACCAAGATCCATGCCTTCTCCTGGTCGGCGCTGGGCACTCGCATCGCGACCTGGCTTACGGCTCACCCCGCGCTCCGGGCGATCCGCTGAAGAGCGCCTCCCTCCCGGACAAAATGGGATAAAAAAAGAACCGCCGCGTCATGAGCGCCGGCGGTTCTTTTTTTTTTTTGGTTAAATCCCTGCGATTTGCGCATCCTCAATGATGATCGCAGTCGGTGCCTTTGATCTGCTGCGTTCCTTCACGCTCTTCGAGAAGCGAATGCGGTCGGCTGCCGCAAAGAGGTTTTCGGAAAGGGATCCCCCTGAAATATAGTGGACCTTGCCGTCCACTACCAGCTTGCCCAGGCGGAACTCGCCGCCAAAATCTCCGGTAGTAGGGATGGCATTGAAGGAGGAAAACTTGATGATCTCCAGATGGTCTTCCTTGAGGATCTGATCCAGATCCACTGATCCGCCTGCCACGCGGAAGGTTCGGCAGTTGCCAAGATTCTCCTGGCCCAAATAGTAGGAATACTGGGCAGAGGAGGCGAGGTGCTTGACCACGCCATTTTCCAAAATGGAATAGGCGGAAAGGACCGTCCCCTCGTCATCCACCGGCTTGCTGTAGGGCGAATGGTCCAGGAAGGGGTCGGCCATGAGGCTGATCGCCTCGCAGGCCTTTTTCTCGCCCAGCAGAGAGTGGGCAAAGGGCTGGCCCACCGATTCATCGGAAATGTGGTTGTACACAGCGGCTGCAGATGCTCGGTAGCCATACAGCTGGAAAAACTCTTCTACCTCGTCTCCCGCGATCACCACTCGCACGTGGTCCATCGCCTTGGCCAGCTCCGCCTGGGCTCGACCGTTGGTCTCCTCCAGCTGAGCCTCCACGATGGCACGCACCTGGTCAGGATCGGCCTCCTGGATGGTATAGTCACGGAAGACCTCCACTGGCTCGTGGATGCCTTCGGCATCGGTCACCAATTCAAAGGTGAAATGATTCATCGCATAGTTGGCACAGGTGCCGGTGGAGGTTTCTAGCTTGATCTCCCGGTCCACCGCAAAGATCTCCAGCGAATTGACCCGGGCCTTGCCAGGCCGCTCTTCAAAGATCGCCGCCAGGACCGCTTCATATCGATCCTGAAACTGGCCAATGACGCTATCCTGATAGACGTCCTTGCACTCCTTGCGCTCGTTTTTCGACAAGGGGAACCAGGGATTTTGCACATAGCCCGCTTCCTGGGCCGCACGACTCACCTTTTCCCGAACCTCTTCAATGGAATCATCCGGGCCAATTTCGGCAGTGGCCTGGCCGCGATATCGAACCTTTTTACCGTCTTCCATCCCCTCCTGATCCACATAGACCGTCAGGGCATACTCCATGGTATTGGCCTGACGGTTCATATCCAGGCGGTCGCGGACAAAGAAAAGCTCCTGTGATTGTGTATCCTCCGCCCGCAAAATCCAATCCTGAAGCTTGCCTTCGGAAAGCAGCCGATCCGCTTCCTGCACAATTTGATCAAACATTAGTTGAGCCTCCCTCTAGTCTTGAGATAGCTGCCGCCCTGGGAAACCTTGACCCATTCCTTCCAGCCCTTTCCGCAATAGCCGCAGCCGCCCAATTTCAAGCCTTCTGCGTCAGAAACCATCGAAATCGCGCCCAAAAGATCGGGCACATAGCCCGTCAGATAAACAGGGCTAAATAGCTTGCCCGTAAACTGGCCGTCCTTGATCTCCCTGGCCTTCGCGGCCACGCATTGAATGCCCCAGTTCTTGGGATCCTCCATGCCGGAAGAGAAGCCCTCCAGATAGTAGCCATGGTCAATGGAAGCCATCATCTCTTCTAATTTGGCCTCGCCTGGCTGGAAGAAGGTGTTGGTCATGCGGGTATAGGCCTTCCGCTTGTAGGATTCGCGCCGTCCATTGCCCGTCGGGTGGAAGCCCAACTGATAGGCCGAAAGCTCATCACACATGCCCGAGCGCAAAATGCCCGCTTCAATGATATGCGTATCTCCGGCCGGCTGGCCCTCATCGTCAAAAAAGAAGGACGCAACCTCCTGGCCCGCATGCGCGCCATCCCGCATATTGAGTAATGGCGATCCGACCCTTTTGTCCGTATATTCCTGCCCCTTGGCCCGGCCCTTCACGTACATATCCATCTCCGCGCCATGACCAAAGGCCTCGTGGGCAATGAGGCCCGTAAAGGCCGGGTCCGTGATGATGTCATATTCGCCCGGTGTCATCGGCTCGGCCTCCAGCAGCTCCAGGGTGTTTTGGGCAGAACGCTCCAAAAGCTCGTCCAGCTGAACCAAAATTTCGGACCCCATCAGCCCCGACGCATCGCTAAAATCATCCTTGCCCCCCTTTTCATTGGACGCCATCGAAAGGGCAAAAAGATTGGCATAGGCATAGGTCTGGCTCAAATCCCGATTTTTGGATAGGAAAATCTTGTCAATCTGAGTGATAATCAGAGCCGTTTGAATGAAATTGATCGCAGGATATTTTTCCTGACAAGCCTTGACGCTGGCCCGCATCGTAGCCAGGATCTCCTTCGGATCATCATCCTCAGGCAGGTTTTCCACCTCATTGACAAAAGAGGACTTCCATTCGGGATCCTCCGCAACCTGGCGGTAGGGCAGGGCCTCTGTATTCTTCAGGAAACACGCCCGATCCGTCTTCCCAACGGCCAGCGCCTCTTCCACCACCCGATCTACATCCACATGGTTAAAGGAAAGCTCTGAAAATCCCTGAGGCCCCTGCATGCGCAGGACAAAGCCTCTCTCCTGATCCGGGGAAGCGCCTAGGTGCACTTCATTGGAGGTAACGCGGTAAGAACGCCCGCTGACATCGGAGCCCAGGATGGATACAAAGGAAAAGTCCTGAGAGAGTCGGTCAATGATTTCCTTCAAATCATCCTTGACAGATGCCAGATAGGCGGATGCTTGTAATTGTTTCATATGAAATCCTTTCTAGCCAACCTTGTTGGTCCTCTTATTGTACCTGATCACCAGGGCCCGCGTCCATTGCAAAAAAAAGGACTGCACTCAGCAGTCCCCCTTTTTTATACTTTTTCGTCCGTTCGTCCGCTCAAATTCAGACGTGGAAGGAATCCCTTTGTTTAATAGGTCTCGACGAAGAGCTCGAAATAGGCCTGGGGATGGTGGCAGGAGGGGCACTTCTTGGGCGCTTCCTTGCCCTTGGCAATGTAGCCACACTCGTTGCACTTCCAAAGGACAGCCTCATCCCGCTTAAAGACGCGATCATTTTTAATGTTGTCCAAAAGCTTCTGGAAGCGAATGGCATGCTTGTCCTCTACCTTGCCGATCTGACGATACTGCTCCGCGATCTCGGAGAAGCCCTCTTCATCCGCTACCTTGGCCATCTCGGGATACATATCATCTGCTTCTTCTCTCTCCCCGTTGATGGCGCCCTCTAAGTTTTCCTCGGTCGAAGCCCAAACCACCGGATAGGCGGCCTCTACCTGGATGCCTTCCCCATTTTCATAGGCTTCCGGCAGGAATTTATAGAACTGAGCCGCATGCTCTCTCTCATTGCGTGCCGTCTCCTCGAAAATCATCGAGATCTGAACATAGCCGTCTTCTTTTGCCTGTTTCGCGGCCAAAGTATAACGCAAATTGGCCTGGGATTCACCTGCAAATGCCGTCAACAGGTTTTGAGCCGTCTTGCTTCCTTTTAATTCTGCCATTGAATACCTCCTCTGTTCTCTAAAATCTCATATAGGACAGGAAAGCCATCTCCCGCCCCATTTTTACCTACGCAACTATTATAGCATAAAACGCTATCCCTAGAATTTTATTCGCTCCGTTGAGTATTGGTCCCCCTTCAAGGTAGAATGGACCCATCCGATGCATAAAAAATTTAGCTATGGAGAGGAGTCCGATTTGAAACTCATTTCTTGGAATATCGATTCGCTCAATGCGGCCCTGACCTCCGATTCAAAAAGAGCCTTGATGACACGCCAGGTGCTTGACCAGTTGCATGCGCTGGATGCCGACGTGATTGCCATTCAGGAGACCAAGCTGGGCATCCAGGGGCCGAGCAAAAAACACCAGGCCCTGCTTGCTGAAAGGTTCCCCAATTACCACTATGTCTGGCGATCCTCCACCCCGCCCGCCCGAAAGGGCTATGCCGGCACCCTCATCCTTTACAAAAGTGCTCACGCCCCCCTGGTCGATACGCCAAAGATTGATGCGCCCTGCACCATGGATGAGGAGGGCCGCATCCTCACCCTAGAGTGGCCGGAATTTTACGTGACCACTGTCTATACCCCCAATGCCGGCTCTGAGCTCGCCCGCTTGCCCGATCGTATGATCTGGGACAATCAATATCGAGCCTATCTACAAAAGCTGGATGCCCAAAAGCCCGTAATCGCCTGCGGCGATTTCAATGTCGCCTACGAAGCCATTGACCTGGCTCATCCAGAAAACAACCATTTTTCAGCCGGCTTTACCGATGAAGAGCGTTCCGGCTTTGGCCAGCTTCTGGACGCTGGTTTTAGCGATACCTTTCGCAGCCTCCATGGGCCCGTCGAGGGTGCCTACACCTGGTGGGCCCAACGCGTCCCCACCTCCAAGCGCAACAATTCCGGCTGGAGAATCGACTACTTCCTCGTCTCCGACCGCCTCCTCCCCCACGTAGTTGCCTCCGATATGATTGATTCCGGCGACCGCCAGGACCACGCCCCCATCTGGCTTGAACTGAACCTGTCTGGCTCGCACTGAACCTTTCTAGGCCTGGATGGCGCTTTCCTGCTCGGGATGACGCTTTCTGGGCCAAAATGACGCTTGCTGGCTCGGGACCACGCTTTCTGGGCCGAAATGACGCTTGCTGGCTCGGGATGAACCCGTCTAAACGGCATGCGCTACTGCGGGGGGCACCTCTGCCTCTGCTTCTGCTTCAATCGTCGGCCGGAGGCCGACACCGCTTGGTCTTCGCTTGGCGGTCGCTGGTTATGCTGACGATGTAGAGGAAAACGGGCACCCCTCTGTTTTCCTCTACATCAAAAATGACATTTTTGTCAAAAAAGGGGAGGAAAATCGCCACCCCCCTGTTTTCCTCTACAGTAAAATCTGGTTTTTCACCAAAAATGTAGAGGAAATTAGCTACCCCCTCATTTTCCTCTACATCAAATGCTGGGTTCTCGCAAAAAAAGG
>CABTYV010000059.1 GCA_902489145.1 uncultured Tissierellia bacterium
AAACAGGCACCCCCCTGTTTTCCTCTACACTAAAAATGGCTTTTTCGCCAAAAAAGGGGAGGAAAACAGGCACCCCCCCTGTTTTCCTCTACACCAAAAACGGCTTTTTCGCCAAAAAAGGGGAGGAAAATGGCTACCCCCCTGTTTTCCTCTACACTTTTGCCCATTTTCCCAAAAAAAGTGTAGAGGAAAATGGCTACCCCCTCATTTTCCTCTACACCTCCCCCACACTGACGCCAGAAATCCGCAAAAATCAGATAGAAGGGCGGCGACCGCCGCCCCTCCCCTACCGCATGCCGCAGCGGTAGGGCAGCGGGAGGCTGCCCTTCCATAGGAAGTCGAGCCTGGCCCGACTTCCTCCCGCTTATCTTTCCATAAAGAAGCGCCCCTATGGGGGCGCCTCTGCTTTCTTCCAATCCGTCGGCCACAGGCCGACACCGCTTTTTTTCGCTCGCCAAGCCACATGCACCGCGCATTTTCCACACGAGGAAAGACGAATCGCACCAGCCCTCCATAAAGTCAACAAATCCCATGCGTATGATAAGGCCATCCTTCCGAAATCGCTTTACGCTGCACCACATTGATCAGCGTCTCGCGGTCAGGGAAGCGTTCAGAAAGAATCAAAGAAAGGAAGTGCTTATGAGAAGCAAAAAATCGCCTTTTTCTTTATTTTTGGCCGCGGCTCTTGCCTTACTTTTGGCCTTGCCTGTTGGTCCGGTGGCCCGGGCGGAGGCATTGACCAAGCCGGTCTATGCCTATGGTGAATCCTTGAGCAAATCACAGATTCAGGAAACGGCGCGTTTGCTGGGGGTGGGCAATGATGCCCTCACCATGCGGGTCAATATCAATGAACTCAATGATTTGCTGCATGACTCCTATGATTACTATCAATGCTACTCCTCTGTCTATTTGGAGCCGGCCGAGCAGGATCGGGGCATTGATGTGAAGATTGCGACACCGAAGACCATTACCAGTATCACAGCGCATCAATATGCCAATGCTGCGATCACAGCGGGAGCTGTGGATCTGAAGATTACCGTGGCTTCTGTCAAGGCGGTGGACGGCTCGGGCGCATTGGCCGGGGTATACAAGGCCTTTTCGGGCACCTCGGGTGCTTTGCCAGAAGAAAACATCAAGGTGGCTCAAAAGGAATTGGATGTTACGTCCAAGATCAGCAAGGAGCATGAGGGGAGTAAGGATTTTTCAGATGACCAGCTCAATGCGGCGCTTGCTGAGATGAAGGGACAGATTGCCAAAATAAAAAATGACAATCATGGCACGATCAATGGCGATCAAATTGGCCAGATCATCAACAATGTCATGAACAACTACAATCTCAATGGCGTGTTAAGCGATCAGAACAAAAAGGATTTACAGGGGCTGATGGATCAGTTTTCAAATATTGAGCTGACCCAGGAGCAAAAGGATGCACTGGCGAAGTTCGGCAACCGCCTGGTTAAAGAGGGTGGCAAGCTGCTGGATTCCGTCAAGTCGTCCTGGTCGGAGCTCTCTCCCTCAGTCAAGCAGGAGGCGGGCGGCTTTTTCTCCTCCCTGTTCCAAGCGATCATTAACTTTTTCACGGGCCTCTTCCGTTAGTCGGAGGCTCCATTCAATAAAAAAACTGCGGCAAATTGGGACGGGGTTTGTCGCAGTTTTTTATTTACATAGAAGTCGGGAGGGGGCGCTCCGCTGATCCGCTGGGCGCCTGGGCTAGGCTGAAGCGGCCATTCAGGCATTTAGCGCTTGCCCAACCCCGTCAGGAGGGTGGTGTGATAGACCTTTCGATCCCGATACTCCTGGGCCTTGCCGTCATTCCAGTTCTGGACCGGCCGGTAGTAGCCGGTGATTCGGCTGTAGACCTCGGTTTTCTCCCCACAGTGGGGGCAGGTGGTCTGCTCGCCGGCCAGGTAGCCGTGGTTGGGACAAACGGAGTAGGTGGGGGAAATGGTGTAATAGGGCAAGCGGTAGTGGTCGGAGATGGTCTTGACCAATTTGGCCGCTGCTTGCCAATCGGGCAATTTTTCACCCAAAAAGGCATGAAAAACGGTGCCGGAGGTGTATTTCGTCTGCAGGCGGTCTTGAATGGAAAGGGCCTCGAAAAGATCGTCGGTTGCCCCGACCGGCAAATGGGAGGAATTGGTGTAATAGGGCGTGCCCTGATCATTGGCCGTTAAAATATCGGGATAGAGGGCTCGGTCGTGCTTGGCCAGGCGGTAGCTGGTTGATTCGGCCGGCGTTGCTTCCAGGTTGTAAAGATCGCCATAGATCTCCTGGTAGTGGACCAGCCTGTTGCGCATGAAATCCAGCACCTCGCCCGCAAATGCCTGCGTTTCCGGGGAGAGCAGGTCCTTTCGCAGCCAGGCGGCATTGCGCCCCACCTCGTTCATCCCCACCAGGCCAATGGTGGAAAAATGATTGTCGAAGCTGCCCAAATAGCGCTTGCTGTAGGGGTAGAGTCCCTCCTCCATGCGTTCGGATACGAAGCTGCGTTTCTGCTTGAGAGAACGGGCCGCCAGGTCCATCATGGCGCCCAGGCGCTGGAAGAAGTCCTCCCTGTTCCGGGCGAGGTAGGCAATCCGGGGCAGGTTAATCGTCACCACCCCGATCGAACCGGTCGATTCCCCCGAGCCAAAATAGCCGCCTGATTTTTTGCGCAGCTCACGCAAATCCAGACGCAGCCGACAGCACATGGAGCGAACGTCGGAGGGCTCCATATCGGAGTTGACGTAATTGGAAAAGTAGGGGGTCCCGTATTTGGCCGTCATTTCAAAAAGCAGGCGATTGTTCTCCTTATCCGACCAATCAAAATCCCGGGTAATGGAATAGGTGGGAATGGGATACTGAAAGCCGCGTCCTTCCGCATCGCCTTCGATCATAATTTCGATGAAGGCTCGATTGACCAGGTCCATCTCGGCCTGGCAGTCTCCGTAGGTGAAATCCAGGAAGCGCCCCCCCACGATCGCCGGTTGATCCTTCAAATCGGCCGGAACCGTCCAATCCAGGGTAATGTTGGAAAACGGCGCCTGCGTCCCCCAGCGCGAGGGCGTATTGACCCCATAAACAAAGGACTGGATGCACTGCTTGACCTCCTCCAGCTCCAGCTGATCCACCTTGACGAAGGGTGCCAGATAGGTGTCGAAGGAAGAGAAGGCCTGAGCGCCGGCCCACTCGTTTTGCATGATGCCCAAAAAGTTGACCATCTGATTGCAAAGAGTAGAGAGATGCTTGGCGGGACTGGAGGAAATCTTACCGGGCACGCCCCCCAGACCCTCCAAAATGAGCTGGCGCAAGGACCAGCCAGCGCAGTAGCCGGTCAGCATGGAAAGATCATGGATATGCAGATCGCCCGACTGGTGGGCCCGGGCAATGTCCTCATCATAGACCTCCCCTAACCAATAGCGCGCCGTAACCGCCCCGGAATTAGATAAAATCAGGCCGCCGACGGAATAGGTCACGGTCGAATTTTCCTTGACCCGCCAGTCATTAATGCCCAGATAATCCTGAACGAGCTTTTGTACGTCCAGGCAGTTCGCTCCCTTCGGTCTCATGGTCTCCTCCTAAATAACCGGGTCAAGAGCCTACTCAGTAGGCGCTTGCCCCCTACACATAGTGGTGATATAAAAAGATGTGCCCTAATTATAGGGCACATCAATCAAATAATCAAGCTGGTTTAGACTATATATAGTGTTTATTTTCTATATTCTCTGTTTTTTATCTACATATAGTTGACTAATTTCCTTCGGTATTGGATGCTTTTCCATTGAGCAGAAGGCCGCGTATTTTTACCTCCTTCACCTGGTCGGACAAAATCCTTTGATAGCGCTGCATAGCCGCAGGCGTGGGCGTTTTCAAGCTCCGATCCGGCACCAATTCGGACGGCTCGAATGCCTGAAGGTAAAGCCGATCCGCCCCGGCAATCCAGGCCCCCATCCTCCTGATCGATGCCTCATCATGCAGGGGATCAATCACCGTCGTCCGGAATTCATAGGCCACCGGACGGGACAGAAGAAACTGAATCGACGCATCCACGCCGGCCAAATCCAGCCGTTTAACCCCGACCGTCTCCGCATAGCGCTCCGGCGCATTTTTGATATCCATTGCGACATAATCCACCAGACCCCGTTTCACCAGATCTTGCAGCCGGTCAGTCAAAAAGCCATTCGTATCTAATTTGACCAGGAAGCCCAAGCGGTGAGCCAGACCCATCAAGCTCTCCAATTCCCGGGCCAGCAAGGGCTCTCCTCCCGTGAAGCAGACCCCTTCCAAAAGCCCCTGCCTTTTTTTCAAAAATTCCGCCAGCTCCTCCACCGCCATGATTTCTGGCGCCCGGCCCTCCACCAGCGACCAATTGTGGCACCAGGGGCAACGAAATTGACAGCCGGAAAAAAAGACGGTGCAGGCCAATTTCCCCGGATAATCCAAGAGGGTCATGGGCTGAAAGCCCCCTATGGCCATGGGTGTCTCGCCTCCTTGCGCGCCGATTCATACGCCTGATCGAAAGCCTCCTTCGGCAGGTCATCCTCGCTCACCCGGTACTGGGGTCCTTCAGATGCAATCGCCTCCTGTGCCCCCTCTTCCACGTGGAAATCACTCGGCTGCGGATCCCGGCCCGTGATTTTTCGCCACTGAACATATTTTTTGACCTCTCCTGCCAGCTTGCTAAAAATCCAGGTCAGGAGGGCAATGTCATCACCAAAGCCCACCACCGCAAAAAAATCCGGCACCAAATCCAAAGGACTAATCAAATAAGCCAGACCCGCTACTGCTAAAATCAAATTTTTCTTCGACAATCCTGAATAGGTCCCCTGAACCGTATCCTGGATCATATGCATAAAAATAAACACCTGGTCCTTGACCTGGCCCAAAGCGCCCTTTGACTTCAACAGAAGTAGGGTCGCCATCAACACCTGCCGAACCCTCGTCTTATTTTTAATAATGTAGCCCGCTTTTTTTAAATAGCGATTCATCTTGCCTCCTTCCGCAGCCGCCAGCTTCTACGGCTTCTGCGTTTTCTCTCTTCCTTCTCTCCCCCTTTGCCCTGCGGATGTTTGCGACCGCACTCCTGCTAGCGGGCAAGCGCCAGTCGAGTCATGGCAAAGAGATTCGGACTTTGGCTGCCCAAATAGGTCAAATCCACGTAGCGCACCTGATCCGACCAATTGTCCGCCACCAGCGCATAATATCGATGCTCCTGGCCCCGTGTCAAATGTCGGTAGCCCATGCAGGAAACCGAATGTCTTCGGTAGGCGCCCGAATAAAAATTTAAAATTAAAGGCCGATCGCGATCAATATCCTCCTGTATCCTATCAAATACCGCCTGGCCATTCTTGAAGAAATATTGATTCCTGGCCCAAATGCGATAATCATAGCGCGCAAAAGCCCGTTTGAGTATCCAGGGAATATAAAAGGGCGGGGTGCCCACCCAGGGATGGTAGAAAAAATTCGACCGGCTGTCCTGATAAATCGCCCGGAAAATATCCGCTCCTTCCGCCGGAATCCCCGTCAGGCCCCAGCGCCGATAATAGAGCAGGACGGCTGTCACCGAGGCCAGGGAGCAATGATTGACCGCCCGATTCACCTCCCCGTCCCAGTAGGGGTAGGAGGCCATGTGGCGCATGGGAAAATCGGTCAAATTGCCCGATTCCACAAGCTCAAATCCGGGTCCGGCCTTTTTTTTCACGTCTTCCTCCAGATCGGAAATCACCGCAATCCTTCTGCTCACCGCCTCCTCCTTTCTCCCTCTATTCCTGCCTCTCTTTTACCATACCCCGCTCGGCCAATTCTGCACGCCCTACACGGGCAAGTCTCCTTCGACTCCCGGCCCGGCCCACGCAAGCTCCCCCTTATTCTAGGACAGGGCCTCGCCCCATTCAATGGAAGGTACGCTTACTGAGGCGGTCTTGTTGCGGAGTTTGCCGCCCTTGTCACAGAGGCGGTCTTGTTGCAAAGGCGGTCTTGTTGCTGAGGCGGTCTTGTTGCTGAGGCGGTCGCCCCTGACACTGGCCACTTTGCCCGCTCGCTTCGCCAGGCTGGAATGAAAAAATCCTTGACAAGCGATTCCCTCTGTCCTATACTGAACAAGTCATCTTACGGGGAATTAGCTCAGCTGGGAGAGCGCTTGAATGGCATTCAAGAGGTCAGGGGTTCGATCCCCCTATTCTCCATCATGGAAAAATCGATCGTTCTGTGCTTTGAAACAGCTTGCACCGCCTAGGCTTATGGCGCTGCGCGCTGTTTTTTTCGTTAAAGAAGTCTTGAGGACTTTCTTTGTTGTGCGGCGGATGGCAGCCTCCTTCAAGCTGTAGGGTATAAGGGAAGTCTCTGCAACGGGAAGAAGTCGGTCATGGCCTGACTTCCTTCCGCCGATCATGTCAGAAGGAAGCGCCCCCGGAGGGGGCGCCACCGCTTTGATCTCACCGCTGGCCGCAGGTAGGCTCCGCTCTGGTTTTCATCGACGGCCGCAGGCCAGCTCCGCCTTTTTGGGGCGTTCATTGGAGGTTTTGGGCGAAGGTGTAGAGGAAAACAGGCACCCCCGCGTTTTCCTCTACACCAAAAATGGCTTTTTCGCCAAAAAG
>CABTYV010000060.1 GCA_902489145.1 uncultured Tissierellia bacterium
AGAAGAAGGCCAGCCCCCCTAACAGAAGGGTGCCGACGAGGATGAAATACCACTTCTCCTTAATCAAACGAAAAAATTCCTGCAAAATAACGGATAAACTCATACGCGCTTCCTTTCTTCCCATTCTTCCAGTTCGGTGACTTTGATGAAGCTGATGATCAGGGCAAATACTACCCAGTGCCATTCAATGAGCATATTGCTAGCGGATACGGAGGAGACAAGGACCCAATTGATCATAAAAAGCAGGAGGGCGTTGGCATCCGCCCGGTACTTCTCCAGGCGTCGCCTCCGAACCAAACAGATGCTCATCAGGAGATAGGTGCCCACATAAATCATAAAACCTAACACCCCGTTTGCGATGAGCAGCTCCCCCCACCAGTTATGAAGGTTGGTCTTGCCGTCGGTTTCAAAATGTCGATAGAGGGCCATCCAGGGCTCCACATTGCCCGTGCCGACACCCAGGCCCATCGTTTTTCCGAGAAAGAGAAAGCCATTCTGCATCAGGCCGAAGCGAATTTGCTCGCTGGAAATGTAGGAAAGCACCCCAGGGGTCATCATAATGTACACCCAGTTTTCTAAGGCGGGATAGGCCGCATAGCCGATCATCCCGAAAAAGCCCAGCCCCAGCAGCCAGGGCGAAGACCAATGGAAATGCAGATCCCATCGGAAGCGGAGCAGCAGGGCCAGGACCAGCACGATGCCGGAGGAAATCAAGGCCAATCGGGAGTCGGATCGGTAAATCAAATAAAGGGCCAGGGCCATCATCGCATAAGTAAATAGGCTCGAGGCGGGTCCGCGGGGGCGGAAGAGCCGAGCAAGCGATAAGCAGAGAAAACCGCTGAGCAGGACCGCATAGTCATTGCCGTTTGAAAAGCTGACAAAGGCGACCCGCTTTTCCTGCGTGGCCCGGTCTCCCCATAAGGTGGTAAAGGCTTCATCCCCCTGAAAATAATGGCCCGTTATATCCTCCACCAAGCCTAACAGGAGGAGGATGACCAGACAGATCCAGATAAAGTCCATCACCCGCTTCCAATCCTGGTAGCGATTGATATAGAAAAAAATGGCTGTCATGGCCATCAAGGCGATCAGGAGAATCACGTTACTCTTGAACCAGGCCTTTCGGTTGGCCACCCACAAAAAGGACAGCAGGGAAAGGGAGAAAAAGGCCACAAAGCCAAAATAAAGCTTATTGGCTTCCAGGCCCGCCCGCCAGGCCAATTGCTTACGATTGGTAATCATATGGAAAAAGGCGAGCAGGACGGCCCCTAAAACCAGCGCCCGGTAAGGAGAAAGATGCCCCCCTGCCATGGGAATGGAAAAAAGGTTCGAGCCGAAAAAAACCGCCCCTGCCATCAGTGCAATATATATAGTCATAAAAAGCCTTTCTGGTGTCTCCTACCGGTGCTTATTCAAAATCCCAGCTGCCCTGCCCCTGGCGAATCTCTCTTGCCGTGCGAATGGTGGGCCACTGAATCAAGACCTCCACCAGGGTCATCCCCGCCAGAAAAGCAAAGCGCCAGGGCAAGCCCAGGGCAAAATAGATGCCAGTGCCCACCATGAGGGTCACCGTCAAAACCTGCTTTTTCTGGTCAATGCGGAAGCCACATCGTCTGGAGAAATAGGTCCGTGCCAGATAGTATACGATGAAGGAGGTCGCTTGGGCAATGGCTGCGCCCCGATAGCCAATCGCAGGGGTCAGGGTCATATTAACCAAGAAAGTTGGAATAATTGTGATGGCAGAAATCAACAAATTATACTGCGTTTTTCGCTGAAAAATGATGCCCAGAGTTGTGATTTCGGACAGGATCAGCATGATCGGACTGATGGAAAGGAGCCCCAGGATCCCGGCCACCCCCTGGTACTGGTCCCCCAGGACAAGGCGTACCCCCGGTGAAACCAGCATCACCACCAGGTAGACGCCCGTCAGCACCAAAAGAAGGGCATCCGAAATGAAGGAAAAGTGCTTCATCTCCCGGTCGCTGTCATACCAGCGCAGAGCGGTCGGCACCCAGAAATTGGAAAAGGCCGTGGTGACAATGCTGAAAAGGTTGACAATCCCCCGCCCCACGTTGTAGATGCCCAGCTGGTCCCGGCTGGCAAAGCGGTGGAGAAAGAGGTTGTCCATGGTATTGAGGCCGGCTTGAAGGCCCACCAATAAAACCAGGGGCGTCCCGTAGAGGACCATGCGGCGCAGGAGCGACCAGTCCATCTCAAAGCCCGAAAAATCAAAGTAGGCTCGGTGGCGGTAGAGCAAGTAAAAGTCCACCGCAAGCTCGCCCAGAAGCAGGCCCAGGATGGCCCCAAAGTAGGTGCGCCAACCCAGGAGAAGAAAGAGCATGGTGCAAAGAAAGATGCTGAGCTTGATCACAATGGCAATTTTAGAATAACGAACCGCCTGCTCGGCCATGCGGACGATCAAAAAGATGAAGCGTTCCAAGACCCCCATCACACACCACAAGCCCCCCAGGAGCACCAATAGCCTTTCATTGGGATTTTGAAAGAGATATTGGGAGATGGGCCGATAGCAAAATACTGTGGCAAGAAAGAAGAGACCTGCAACGCCTAGGGGTATGAGGATGGCCTGTTGAAAGACATGGATCTTGTGGTCCTTGCTATGATATTCCCGCACGAAAGCCTGGTCCAAGCCCACACAAAGCAGGACCGGGATCTGGAAAAGAATGGTCTTGAAAAGAGAAAAGGTGCCATAATCGCCCTGGGCCATCAGCCGGGTCATCAGGGGAATCTGGAGGACCGAAATCACCGCCCCGACCAGGGAGCCCAGTGAAAAGCCGGCCAGCCGCTTTAAAAATGCCTTCATAAAACCTCTGCTTCCATCGTCCTTATCTCCCCTCCGACCGGGCCAACAAGGTCCCGTAGAGGGCTTGGTATTTTTCGGAGATCCGGTCCCAGTCAAATCGCTCCGCAGCCTTTCGCAGCCGCTTCGATCGACCTGGGTCCGGTTCTAATAGTCGTAGCAATTTTTCAGCTAGGTCCTCCGGCGAATGATCATCCACCGCATAGCCTACCTGACCCTCCGGAAACTGGCCATCAAAACCCTGTCCCCGGGTATAGAGCACGGGGCAGGCCTGGCTCAGGGCTTCCGCGTACACCAAGCCGAAGGTCTCCCGGTGGGAGGGAAGCACAAAGGCATGGGCGCTTCGGTAGTAGGGTAAAAGCGCTTCCTGGCTCAAACGGCCCAGATGCGTCGCGAAGGGATAGGCCAAAACAGCCCGACTGTAGGCTTCATCGCGCCGGGCACCCGCTAGAAAATAGTGGACGCGGTAGCCGGCCTTCTCCAGCAGGGCCAGGGCCTGGCAGACCAGAAGCTGATTTTTATTCTTTTCGATATGACCCACCGTCAGGATGCGCAGGTCTTTTTTGGGATCCGGCCTTTCCTCCGTCCCAGACCAGGGAGCCAGAAAAAGGGGGGCAATGCCATTGGGAATGATCCGGGCCTTGGCCAGCAGGGCTTCCCGCGCCGCCCCCGTAAGAAAGTTGTCAGCCAAAAAATCGCGCTGGGTTGGGGAAAGGAAAACCACCGCTGAGGCATTCTGTAAAATTTTTCGGCCCAGCCCCCTTAAATAGAAACGGTAGCGAAAGAAGAAAAGATCTGTCGAACGAACCGCTACCACATAGGGCACGGCAAAATCCTTTTTATACCGATAGGCCAGGTAGCCGTCCGAAAAAAGGGTGTGAGCATGAAGAAGATCCCATTGTTGCCCCGCTTCATGGGTCAAAAGCGCCCGATAGACCTTCGCTTCCTTGCGAAAGAAAAAAAGCCGGTCCCTTTTTTCAAAAGGAAGACAGGCATAGATGTAGTCCCGATCAAAGGCCTCGCCCGCCTGAACGGGCCCCAGGGAGCGATCATTGAAATGAAAAACGGAAAAATGCGCCACTTCCTCGTTCAACCGGTCCCACAGCAGCCGGTAGAAGCCGTCTCGATTGCCCGTGAGCTGTAAAATCCTTGCCTCAAGCATGCTCGCCGCCCCCTTTCCACATGATTCTATCATCATACCATGAAGCCCGTAGCAATGTTGTGAAAATCATGAAAACGAAAAGGGGACCGCCTGCACTTGCCAGGACCGGTCCCCTGCCTTTATCATCTTATCTTTTATTGGAATTGCGCCAGATGCCCATCGCTTTGGCTTTTTCGATCAGATCCTCCCGGAAATCGGGGTGGGCGATTGAAATCAAGCCTTCCGCGCGCTGCCACATGGACTTGCCCATCAGAGAAACGATGCCGTACTCCGTGGCCACATATTGAGTCGTATTGCGGGGGTCGGTGACGGTAGAGCCTTCCTGCAGGGTGGGCAAAATGGTGGATACGAGGCTGCCATCCTTGCCCTTGTGGGTGGAGGCCAGGGCAATGATCGACTTGCCTCCCCGGGAAAGATAGGCGCCCAAGACGAAATCCAATTGTCCGCCCGTTCCGGAAATCTGCCGGGTGCCGGCGGACTCGCCATTGACTTGGCCGAAGAGGTCGACGTTGATGCAGTTGTTGATCGAAGTGAAATGGTCCATTTGGGCACAGACGGAGGGATCATTCACATAATCCACCGGTGCGGTGATGATGGTCTGATTGTGATCTAAATAATCGTAGAGGGCCTGGGTGCCGGTTGCAAAGGCAAACATCTGCTTGCCCGGGTGTAGCTCATTGTAGCGGCCCGTAATCTTGCCGGCTTTGGCCATCTTCATCATGGAGTCCACATACATCTCCGTGTGAATGGACAAATCTTTAAGATCCGATTCCGCAATCATGGCGCCTACGGCATTGGGCATACCGCCGATGCCTAACTGGAGGGTGGCTCCATCCACGATTTCCGGCATTACGACCGAGGCAATTTTCCGATCCAGCTCCGAAGGCGTCGCATCCGGGATGGTGACCATAGGCTCATCCGACTCGACGAGGGCCTTCACCTGGGAGATATGGATGGTATCCGAGTGGGCGCCCACCGTATAAGGCATATTGGGATTGACCTCTAAGACGACCTGCCTGGCCTGCTGGATGGAGGCCCAGGTGGAGGCGATGCAGGGGCCCAGGTTGAAATAGCCATACTCATCCATGGGGCCCGTTTGTAGAAATAGAGTGTCATAGGGCGGCACGTCGCCCTTCTTGAAGTAGAGCGGCAGCTGGGCAAAACGCATGGGCGCATGATACACGCCGCCGTGCGCCATCTTTAGCGCCTTTCGGTCAAAGCCCCCCAAATACCAGGAGTTATAGGTGAAGACCTGCCGGCCCACCCGTTCGTTGGCCGCCACAAAGGGAGAGGGACGGAAGAGGAGGTAGCCTCGAATATTGACATCCTCCAGCTCCTCGGCTCGATCGGCGATGGCGTCTAGCAGGTGCACCGGAATGGACAGGGCATGACCAATGTCAATCCAGTCCCCGGATTGGACCAGCTTGGCTGCTTCCTTTGCGTCCACCTTTTTTTCTTCATATTCCTTGCGAAAGTCTGTCATTTTCTTCCCTTTCTATACAAATGCCGCCCAGGTCTTGAACGTTTTCCTCGATTCGGTTCTATTCTTACCCGAATGCAATATCCCTACTCCTTTACCCTTCTTTTTTCTGATCAGGATCAAGGACATAATATTGGGCATCGGCCGTTCCAATCAGACGATCCTCCACGGAAAGGGTGCAGGACCCGATCAAAAGATGCCCCCCTGCCCGTACAACCTCCCCCTTGCAAATCACCTGATCCCCCTTTTCAGCCGGTCCTAAAAAGCGATAATGAAGATCTGTGGTGACGTAGGAGGCTCCATCCGGCCGTCCTGCAAAACAGGTGCCAATGCAGTGGTCTGCCAAGGTCAGGAGCACGCCGCCGTGGGCAATGCCCCCGTTATTCAAAAACTCCTCTGTAATTTCACAGGCCATGGTGCAGTGGCCGGGGCTTCGTTCCAGATAAATCAAATGTAAATGCTTTCGAAAGTTGGAATGATCCTCATAAGGGATCGACCTGGTCTTTGACAAGTGTACCTCCTTCACGGCCCTGCTCTAGGCCCTACATTCCAGAAAAAAACAGCGCAAGTGCGCTTCCTCTGAGGCGCAACCTGCCCTGTTCTTTTTTTATGGCCCTTACAGGCGGTCTAAAAAACCCAAAATCATCTCCTGGAAACGATCCGCCTGTCGGCGGCCTTCCTCGATCACTTCTGTCTCCGTCAATGGGTTTTCAGAAAGACCCGCCGCCTTGTTGGAGGCAAAGGAAACGCCAACCACTCGCATGCCCATGTGACGGGCGGCGCAGGCTTCTATCGCAGTCGACATGCCCACCATATCGGCTCCCAAGCTCCTTGCCAAACGGATTTCAGCCGGCGTTTCATAGGCAGGCCCTGTAAACTGTATATAGACCCCCTCCTGCATCCGGCAGCCAGCCACCCGCCCCGCCTCCAGCATTTGAGCTCGGAGGATCGGATCGTAGACCTGGCTCATATCCGGAAAACGCGGCCCCAGCTCTGGATGATGCGCCCCCCGTAAGGGGGAAGGAACAAAGGAAGTGATGTGATCG
>CABTYV010000061.1 GCA_902489145.1 uncultured Tissierellia bacterium
GGGGGGGTGCCCATTTTCCTCCCTTTTTTTGACAAAGGCGCCGGCCGACGATCGGAAAGCCATGCGGTGTCGGCCTCCGGCCGACGATTTGAAAAAAACGCCGCCCCCCCGCGCTGACAACTGATCCTCAGCAGCGACGGCTCCGTGCCCCGCCCCGGCGCTCTATTTGTGGTCTTTGATGGCGACAGCGACCATGCGGGCGCAGGCGCGCAATTCACCCGCGGCCGCAAGCTCCATGGCTACGATCGCTTTGCGTTCGCCCAGCTCCTCGAGCCGGGCGGTGACGGTGACCTCCTCGCCCATGGGCACCGGTTTCTTAAAATCGACTTCCAAATGTGCGGTGATAAAGCGGCCAATGACGGTTTCCTCGGTCAAGGTCAATCCCTTGGCCTGGTGAGCGAACCACGCAGCGGATGCGGTGCCGTGGCAATCGAAAATCATGGCCATCATGCCGCCAAAAAGATTGGCCGGCACGCCACCGGTATATTCAGCCGCAGGCGTCACGCGGCAAACACAGGATTGTCCGTCGGACGAAGGGTAGGAACGAAGATGCAGGCCCGCTTCATTTTGGGGGCCGCAACCCCAGCAATGCTGGAAGCGGTCCCCGTAGGTTTCTTGAATTGCTATTTGTTTCATCATAAATTCTCACTTTCTTTTCAGTATAAGTCCCTATTTATACAAGATTGGGGCCAGGCTCATGCCAAGGGAGAGGCCAAAGAGCATACAGATGGCCATTGTTGTAGCGTCGAAAAAGCCGCCAATGCCGGTCCCGATTAGGAGGCCAATGGAGAGGCCCAGCGACTGAACCTCATTTTTCGTTAGCCGTTTGTTGCGGGCCTGCGTGCGGGCGCGAAGGAAGAGAAAGAGGGCCGTCCCAAGCATGAAGAAGGGGATCCCCACATGAGAAAACCTGGTCAAAAATTGTCCGATCGACATTGAAAATCCTTTCCGGGTCTAGGGTAAGAGGCCCAGGCCACGCTCATTTTGCACAATGATGGTCAAATCCTTCGTTTTCATACCCATGCCTAGCTGGCGTAAGCACAAAATCGGCACATACCAGCTATCAAAACGGTAGATCAGTTGGCGAAGAGGCAAGGAATAGCGGGCGGTGCCCAGGTAAATCAGGAGCTGATCCTGGACCAGGTTGTAGGCCCCGCCGTAGAGGCGCAATAAAAAGGGGAGGTGGACAAAGAAGGACGAGCCCTCACGGTAACAGAGGAGGGGCAGGTCAGGACCATCTACCCGGCATTGGTCAAAGAGGAAAAAGGAATGGCCGGGGAAAAGGGAGAGAGGGCCGGTGGCAATGGTTTCCTTCTGGGCAATGATTTGATCAGATTGGGCGGGGCTGTAGAGGACGGCGTCCCAGCGGTGATTTTGGCCAAAAGCCTCAGGAGAAAGAAGGAGCGGGGCCTGGGGAGAAAAAAGAGCAAAGGTGTAGTCGATATGGGTCCAGTGCCCGTTTAGGGCAACCAGATTCCAGCTATGCGATTCCCAGCCCTCTGGGCCCAGGCCGCTTCCAAAAACGGACCGGGCCGCCAGCCCGCAATAGGAAAGGAGCTGGTAGGCGTAGGCGGCGATGCCCTGGCAGACGCCGCCCTTGTTGCGGTAGAGGCCGACGGCCGAATAATCGGCGAGGCGGCCGGTTTTCTGATAGGTGATATTGTGGCGGAACCAGTTTCCCACCGCTTCTACCATTTGAAGGGGCTGCCCCTGACAAGCGAGCGCAATCGTGTGGGCTTGGGCCGCCAGCAGGCAAGACAGGTCATTGACCTCCTTGGCCGAATCAAAATATTGGCAGTCGAAATGATGGACCAAAAGACGGTCATGGAAAAAGACCCGCCCCTCGCTTTTGATCCCACGAATTTGATTGGCTTGGAGCTCCTCGCCGATGGATGCCTTGCAGTCCTCGAGCTGGCGGTTCAAATTTTGGCCCGCCACGAAGGGCAATCGGTTATCAATCACCAGAATAAAATGTTCCAAATGGAGGCTAAAGGCTAAAAAAAGGGCGGTCAGCAGGGTTTCCGCATTGGCTGCGGAAAATACATAGGCAGGAGGGGCCACCGGCAAATAGCGCACAAAAAGAGCCAGGCGCAAGGCCTGGCCCGCTCCCTGCACCTGGTAGACCAAGGATTGGACGGTGGCAAAGGCCGCAGGCTCCGCCAGAAGCGCCTCTTCCAAAAAGCTTTGAGGGCTTTTCCCGGGCGGCAGGGGGATCGAAAAGTGCATTTTACGCGATCGAAGCGCCGTCCCCAAGCCGGTCATGAAAGACCCCTTCCGGAGGGCGCCCCTTCCCCACCACGGTCCGCCTCTGCCGCTCGGCCGGCCCCGCAATCCGGGCAATCTGCCTCCTGATTGACCCGCAGATTATCTGTAATCCAGAGCGGATGCGGAAAAACAGCGGCACGCGGGCCGCCGATTTTGGGCTCGTTGGTATTGCAAATCCAGGTATACTGTCTTAGATAGCCAATGACCCGGGGCGTATAGTCAGGATTATCCCGGTTGAGCAGGTCCAAGGCCAGCTTGACGCCAATCAAGGAGACAAAGTCGATATCCGCGGCAATGCCGGGCTCAAAGGCCAGATTTTCCTGGTCCTCCTCCGTAGCAAAATACGTGTCGTGGTGGTCTCCCCGCTCCTCGTCGATCAAGCCGCCTAAGGCGCAGTGATAGCAGGACAGGCCCCGGCCCGAGGCCCAATAGAACACCTCGCCCGCATAGGCCCGGGTCCAGCAGGCAATCGAAACGAACGTGCTATCCGTCCGGATGGCCAGCTTGCAAGCCCAATCCGCCGATGCCCGATTGTCCCCGCCGCCGATCAGAATCGTCTTCCGTCCTAACAGGGGCAACAGGTCCTCCTCCGGCACCCGCTGCAGGAAGCTACGGAAGGTGTGCACCTCCGCATAGGGATTGATATTCAAAATCCGGTCCCGAAGGGCATCCACCTTGTAGCGGCCCAAGTCCGAAAACCCGCACTGGTGGCGGCAAATGTTGTGAATATCCAAAATATCCGCATCAAAGAGGACAAAATGGCCCACGCCGGAACGGGCCAATTCTAAGGCCACAAAGGAGCCCACAGAGCCGCAGCCCACCAACACTGCCCGCTTGTCGAGCATGGCATCGGACTCCAACAGGCCTGTATTGCGGGAAAAAAGCTTCGTCACCGTATCATAGGATTTCAGCCGCATGGAATAGGTGATCGGGGGACCGGCCTCCTGCACTTCCTCCAAGGAAAATTGGAGTGCCCCATCCACCCGGCGTCCGGTCAATCGGTAGGCCCCGCCTGTTGGCGCCTCCTCACCCGAGGCCGCTTCCGGCCCTTCCGACTCCAGGTAACCTAAAAAGTACGCTTCCTTTTGGTAACTGGGCCCATCTAGCACGTAGACCCGCTCCGTTTCCGGTCGAATGAGGCCATAAAGGGGCCGCCTTCCGCCATTGGCCCTGGCCTCATTCAGAGACGTCGGCCAATAGCAGACCCAGTCATATCCCTTCAGCGGCGTAGGGCCCGCCGCCCCAAACTGGTCAATGAAAGCCGCCAGACGAGCCTCATCCACGGATGGATCGGGATTTGGCCCACCGGCACCCGGTCCCAACCCCTCATTTTGTTCATAATCCACCATGTCCCGACCTCCTCTGCACCTCTTCCAAGCTCGCCAGCTTCATCACCTCTGGGTTTCGAATCTCCCGGTCGCCCACCGCCAGATCGACCCGGGTATAGGAAACGCGCCCCAGCGGTTCCTGCGTCACATAGTAAAATGTGATCCGAAAGGTCGGATCATAGTTGATGAGGGCTGAAATGCAGCCATTGCCCGCCGCACCCGCATAGCTGTAGTTGGTCCGATCATCCGTGGACGAAAAACGGTCAAAGGATCCCGGATGGCGGTGCCACATGCCAAGGAAAACCAGTGGATGCTTATACAAGCGCGAGATGACCCCGCACACATGATTTTCATACTCCTGGTCCCCTTCGTGGTAGGCCACGTCAAAACGGGCATTTATACCGGGATCACTCGCCTCCACCACATACCAGATCCCCCGGTCAAAATGGCCTAACAGGAGCCCGCCAGTTTCCGTCGAGAGGCGGGCCTGACTTTCATTAAAAATTTGAATCAGGGCACGGTCCGACAGCACGACCTTCTGGCAGGCCGGATGAGGCTCATACCCGAAGGAAGAACGCCCATCCACATACTTAGGCCGGTCCACCTTCTGCACGTGAGGCTTCCTTCCGGAGGCTTTTTTCGCCCTTTTCACAAAAACCGGCCGTCGAATCGCGCGCTTACGCCCGGCCTCCTGGCGCTTCTTCCGCCTAAATTTTGCCATGATCATGAAAGAGGGTCCAGGTTTTCTGGTCAATGAGGCCCAGTTCAAAGACCGTAATCCAGCGCATGGCATAGCGCAGGCAAGCGGCTGCGGTGGTCACCTTGCCCCCCTTTTCATGGCTGGCATAAATGTTGTTGCGATCCTGCGTGCAGAGATAAATCTGCTGGTCCTGATCCCGCAGGAGATGGGGAATGCTCTTGGGCGTGACAGAAGCTGCATTGACCAAATCCATCATTTCCTGGTAGTTCGGCCGTACCGGATAAAATTTAACGGACCCGCCCCAGCGCTGTTGGGGATGGTCCGAATCATATACCGCAAGCAGGGTCCAATCCTTTCTTTTCCCGCAAATCACAGGATGAAGGCGTACCTGCCAATACATTTTGTTGTTGGGCAAATAGCCCATTTTGGCATCTGGATGGATATCTGCCATCGCCTTGATCTCCAGCTTTTGGAGCTGCGGATTGGTTTGATACCATTCCGCAGCAACCACCGCCTTATCCACTGACTTAAAGCCATTGCCATTGGCCAGCGAAGAAGCCGACATAGGATCGGCCGGATTGAGCACAGTCCCATCTTGGTTGACCATGGTCTCTCCCCCGCCCTCCAGCTGGTTACGAAGGGCCTCGATCGCCTCAGCCGTCGCATGATCCTCTGAAGCCACCCTTCTCTTATCAAGCTTGAAATCCATAAGATGCCTCCTTTTCCACGCCTCAGGCGCCAGAAACGTCTTCTTGGTTATTATACCCGCTTTCCGCCCCTTATCCCCGCCTGCCCTAGGGCAAATAAAACAAATAAGCGAAAAAGAAGGCGGCCAGGGCAGAGCGCAAGCCAACCTGCCAAACCCTTTTGCAATAGGTTTTCACCGCCTTGAGCTTGACTTCCCGCCAGGCCAAAAGCAAGCTCAACACCAAACCCAGGAGCAAAACCACCAGGGAGCCAATGGCGTAAAGCTGGCAAACGCCCGAAATCGCCTGAAAAACCCGCTTTCCCTCAATCAGCGTAGCATGATTGCCCAGAAAAAAAAGAAGGAGCAAAAAACAGCCCGCGGCATTTCGAATGGACCGCCCCGCCTCGAAAATCTCCTCATGAGCCGGCACCAACGCCCCATAACGAGCGCAAAAAGCCAGATACAACGAATAAATCGCAATCCCCACCTCCAGAGCAAGGGAGCCCATGGCCAAAACCTTCGCCGCCCAAAAAATCCACTCCTGAAGACTCATTGCCCGCTCCCTCCCTTTCGAATATCGTCCAAGGCCCGCGCGCCCACGCCCGGCAAGCGGCTCAGCCGACCCAGGACCCTGCCCGCCGACCCCAACCCTTCCTGCACCTGGTCCCCCAACCGCTCCACCAGCGCCTCCACATTCTCCTGCCAATCCAACTCCTTCTGGCCAATGCTCTGCCAGTCAGCCACCCTCTTCGTGGAAATTCGCTGCATGAGCACCCGATCCGCCACGCCCGTCCTCCGCTTCGGCGCCACCTGCCAGCCATAAAGCACCACACAAATCACCACTGACAAAACAAAAAAAAACCGCCCAAGCTGCTTCATCCTCCGCGCCAGCAAAGCAAACCCTTCTACCTCACTGATGATGGTCAATATTCCTTTATCATCCAATCGATAGCGTGGCATACTTCCCTCCTTCTTTATAGGGTGGGCGGATGTGGGGGCGGCCAGCGGATGTGGGGACGCCGGCGGATGTGGGAGCGCCGGCGGATGTGGGAGCGCCGGCGGATGTAGGGGCGCCGCGGATGTGGGGGCGCCGGCGGATGTGGGGGCGCCGGCGGATGTGGGAGCGCCGGCGGATGTGGGAGCGCCGGCGGATGTGGGGGCGCCGGCGGATGTGGGGGCGCCGGCGGATGTGGGAGCGCCGGCGGAATGAAGCGCGTGGCACACACCGGACGCCAAAACTGAGCTAGGGCACCCCGGCGAGCGCGGACGCCGTCCCTCTTCTAGCTACCAGTATGTAGAAAGCGTCCCTTTTTGTCAATTTTCTGATCCAAAACGGCTTTCACCAGCGAGGTGTAGAGGAAAACAGGCACCCCCTCGTTTTCCTCTACAGCAAAAATGACGTTTTTGTCATAGATGGAGAGGAAAATGGCTACCCCCCTGTTTTCCTCTACAC
>CABTYV010000062.1 GCA_902489145.1 uncultured Tissierellia bacterium
AGGAAAATGGCTTCCCCCCGATTTTCCTCTACACTTTTGTCCATTTTTCCCAAAAAAGTGTAGAGGAAAATGGCTACCCCCTGATTTTCCTCTACACTTTTGTCCATTTTCCCCAAAAAGGTGTAGAGGAAAATGGCTACCCCCTCATTTTCCTCTACACTTATGACTATTTTGTCATAAAAGCTGTAGAGGAAAACGGGCACCCCCTGATTTTCCTCTACACCCCCTCTAGGCCAAGGACAAAAACCATAAAAATCAGATCGGAAGGCCCGAATTCCTCTCTTTTTGTGTTCTATTGGCATTGTGGATTATAATAGAAGGAGTGTTTATGATCTCGTTCCTGATCCTGTCAGGGCGATCATTCTATTTTCACGCCACCGCCCGCCCTCATCCCGCCTAGCGTCCACACCCACGCCACCGCCCGCCCCCACAAAGCCATCCACGCCACCGCCACCGCCCCGCCACCGGAGAAGGGCCGAGAAGCAGCACAGAAATGAAGTGAAATGAAGTACAGAAAGGAAGCAAAATGACGCGTACAGAGAGGCCCATTCGAAAAAGAGAAGCGGACCACATTATTCAGGCGCTGGAGGGGGGCATTGTCCCCCGGCTGGGGCTGGGGCATCTGTTGGTGGGTCGCGGTTTGCAGGTGGCGGAGGTGGTTCGGCGTCTGGAGGAGGTGGAGGATGGCCGGTCGGATCTGATGATCTGGGTGGGCGATTTTGGATCGGGCAAGTCTTTTTTGCTGCGGACCATTGAGCAGCTGGCCCTGCGGCGCAATTTTATTACGGCGACGGTGGATCTGTCGCCGACGCGGCGTTTTCAGGCGTCGGATGGCAAGGGGGTGGCGCTGTATCAGGAGGTGATGCGCCAGCTGCAGTCGCGGCAGGCGGGCCCAGGACAGGCGCTGGATCATATTTTGAAGACGTGGATTCGCCCTATGCTGGAGGAGGGGACGGATCTGGAGGCGCGGATTTTAGGGACTTTTTCGGCGCTGCCGGCGGGCGGACTGCGCTATGAGCTGGGGCAGGCCGTTTTGGCGTATGGACGCGGACTGGAGCGGGCAGAGGAGGAGCGAAAGCTGCAGGCCTTGCGCTGGATGGGCGGACAGATTGCGACGAAGACGGAAGCCAAGCAGGCGCTGGGGATTGGCCGAATTGTGACGGATGACAATTGGACGCTGCTCTTGGAAAATTGGGCAGATTTTTTCCGGGCCGTGGGCTATAGCGGCTGGGTGGTCAATTTTGATGAGCTGGTCAATCTGTATAAGCTGCCTCGGGCGCAGAGCCGGGCGCAGAATTATGAGCGCCTCCTCAACCTTTATAACGACTTGAAGGAGGGGCGGGTGGCGGGCCTCTTTGTCAATCTGGCGGCTACGCGCAAGACGGTGTTTGATGAACGCCGGGGACTGGTTTCCTATGGCGCCTTGAAAAGCAGGCTGGGGGTTCGCCATGAGGCCTTGGAGGACCTGGTCAATACGGCGGCTACGGTCCAGCCGCTGCGGCCGCTGAGCGACGAAGAAATCTTCACGCTTTTGGACAAGCTCCAGGAGATTTTTCAGGTGGCCTATCCGACCTGCGCTTTGTTTCAAGAGGAGGAGATTGCGGCCTATATGCAGGCCCAGCTCAATCGACCGGGGGCGGCTGAATTTTTGACCCCTCGGGCGGTGATTAAGGACTTTTTGGAGCTCCTCCAGTTGGGCCGCCAGCATCCGGAACGGACGCTGGCCAGCCTTTTGGACCAGCGGTTTGGCCACCTGCAGCGGGTGGAAAAGGACCAGGACGATCACGATGACGAGCTCATTCGCATCCTTTGACCGTTTGGATCCGGACCAGCGCCGGCTGATTTACGAGGCGGGCTGGCAAAGGCTGCGGCCCATTCAGCAGGCGGCCATTGACCAGGTTTTTGACACGGAGGACAATCTGATCCTGGCGGCGCCCACGGCGGCTGGCAAGACGGAAGCGGCCTATTTGCCGGTGCTTTCTCGTCTGGACCGGCGGAGGGGATCGGTGCGGGTTTTGGCCCTTTCTCCCCTCATTGCCCTGATCAATGATCAGCTTCAGCGGGTGTACGACCTGTGCCGGGCGCTGGATATTCCAGTCTGGGCCTGGCACGGCGAGGCATCGAGCGGGGAGAAAAGGAAGCTCTTGCAAGCGCCCGGTGGCATTTTGCTCATGACGCCGGAATCGCTGGAGGCCATGCTGGACCTCCATCCCGAGCGCTGTGATCTTCTCTTCTCCGACCTATCCTGGATCTTTGTCGACGAGCTCCATTCCTTTTTGGGTGGGGGCCGGGGGGCCCAGCTGCGCAGCCTGTTGACTCGGCTACAGGAGCGAATCCGTCCGGCCTCGCCCCGGTACATGGGGCTTTCCGCCACGTTGGCGGCTGAAAACTGGGCTCAGGTCAAGGCTTTTTTTCCGTCCGAGCGGGCCTGCCGGATCCTCTTGGACGAGCGAAAAAGGGACATAGTGGCGGATTGTCAGCTTTTTGAAGGGGCGGGGGAGGCGCTTCCGCCGGCCCTGGTGGAGGCGATCTTTCGCTATGTAAAAAAAGAGAACCTCCTCCTCTTTCCCAATGCCCGAAGGCGGGTGGAGGAACTGGCGCATGCGGTCAAGCTTAGGGCCCGGCAGGAGGGGGTGTCAGTCGCCGTCTTTGCCCACCATAGCGGGGTCGAAAAGCACCTGCGCCAGGAGGCGGAGCGCTTTGCCAAGGAGGCCCGGGGCCGGTTTTGCCTCTGTGCGACCTCGACCTTAGAGCTGGGGATTGACGTGGGGTCGGTCGACAGCGTTTGTCAGATCGAGGCCCCGCCCTCCGCCAGCGCCCTCGCCCAGCGCCTGGGCCGCTCCGGTCGGGGAGAGGTCTGGGATGCGGAAGCGGGGCGCTTCCAATCCGAAGCGGCCCAGCTGCATTTTCTGGCCAGTGGGGATCTATCCTATTTGCAAGGGGTGGCCGCTCTGGACTTGGTTCAAAAGGGCAAGCTGGACCCCATTGCCCCCTGTCCCAAGCCCTATGATGTGCTGGCGCATCAGCTTTTGGCCATGATCCTGGAGCAGGGCAGCCTGAGCGAATCGGCGATCAAAGGCCTTTCGGACCGCTTCCCGGTGTTTTCCTTCCTCACAGACGCGCAATTGGACCGCCTCCTCCGCCACTTTCAGGATCAGGACCTGATCGAATGGGTCGAGGGGGCGGAGCGGGAGGCCATCCTGGGCCTGGCGGGGGAGCGGATTGCGGGCCGACGGGATTTTTATGCCCTCTTTCAGACGGAGGAGAGCTTTGAAGTCCTGCACGGTCGGGAGCGGCTGGGCCGCCTGCCCCTCCAGGTGGACCTGCGAATTGGGAGCCGTTTTCTCCTGGCGGGCCGGGTCTGGGCGGTGGTGGAGATTCAGGAGAACCAGCACCGGCTCCTGGTCCAGCCGGCCGGCCAGGGCAAGGGGCCCACGTTTGGGGGGCAGGCGCCCGAGCGTTCGGCCCTCCTCTGCCAGCACATGGCAGCTCTTTTGGACCAGCTGCCGCCGGCCCTCTCCGAGCTGCCGGACCTTGCCGCCGTATGCGAGCGACTGCGGGCCCGCTATCCGGGACAGGGACTTTTTCGCTTTCAAAAAGAGGACCCTTCGGAGGAGCGGCTGTTGCTCCTGACCGGAACGGCCTACGAGCGCACCCTCTACCTCTACCTCCAGGCCTATGCCCCGTCCCTGGCGCCCGCTATCCATTGGAGGCCGGGGGATGGTACAATAGAGGGCAGAGGACTCTTTGGGGCGATGGGTCACCTGCTGGCTCATTACCGACGGGTGGGCCAGCTGGATGCGGCCCCGCTCGTCGACCTTTTGGCCGACCAGCCGTCCCTGCGCCAGCGCCTTTTGGCAGCGGTTAAATACAAAGACCTCTTGCCCAGCGAGCTTCAGATCGACTACATCCTCTCCAATCTCTGTCTACCGGGGCAGGCGCTTTTTTCTGGACGCGCTGGGCGGGCATGGGACGAGGCTGGCTTTTAGAAGGGAGGAAGGCATCCAATGACAACATGGAAAAAGGGACGGCGGTGGATGCTTCTGCTCCTGGCCCTGGTGGTGCTAAACGCCTGTCAGGGCCCCCTTCTGCTGAAAAATGTCCAGCGGGTGAAAACGGCCAGTGAATTGGCCCAATTTGCCCAGGATTTTCTGGAAGAGGCCTTCTTCCAGACGGCCGCCCCCAAGCATGCATTTTCTTGTGCGCCTTCGGTCGAAAACTATTTGAAGGCGATGGGGGATGGAAAAAATCAAAATTATGTCATGACAGGTTTTCGGGTGCGGGATTGCTACAAGCAGGGCGATTATTATATGCTGTTGGTCGATAGTGAAATGTCCGGCAAGCAGCCTGACACACGAGGCTTCTCCCTGCGCCAGCGCCTGCTGTTCCGTGCAGAGGGGCAGGCGCTTCGCGTCGAAGCGGTCATCAGCAAGGACGAGGCCTCGGCCCTACGCTACGAAAATTCGCTTGGTCAAGAGGAGCGAGAAGCCTTTGTGGCGCGCCGGGAGAAGCGGGGCCTGATCAGCGATGCCGTTAAGACGCAGTGGCTGACCCAGCCCACGGTGTATTCGTTTTATCAGGCGATGACCCTCTTCACCGACCATGATGAGGAGGTTAATGCCCTGCTCCTGGAGGTGATGCGCCATCATGGCCATCAACCGGGCAAAATCGACCTACGATTGATGCGCGATGAGCGGGTGCCGGAGCAGAAGTAGAAAGACCATTTCGTGTTTAAAAGGAGGCGACCATGGTGGTCCAATATGAATTTGAACAGGAAAATATCATTGATGAACTGGTGGCCCGTGGCTACGTGGACAATATGACCGATGAAGCAGGGCTGAAGGACTATTTAAGCCAGCCCGGTCGCCGTTTCTATCTAGGCTTCGATGCCACCGCCGATTCCCTGACCATTGGCCATTTCATTCAAATCATGGTTATGATGCGGATGCAGGCGCATGGCATGATCCCCATTGCCCTCCTGGGCGGCGGGACCACCATGATCGGCGACCCCTCCGGCCGCAGCGATATGCGCTCCATGATGACGCCGGCCCAAATCCAGCACAATGCGGATTGCTTTGCCGCCCAAATGCGTCGTTTTATCGATTTTGACCAAGGCCGGGCCCAGATTGTCAACAACAAGGATTGGCTGCTGGACCTCAATTATCTGAATTTCATGCGGGAGGTCGGCGTGCACTTCAACGTCGGCGAGATGATTAAGAAGGATGTCTACAAAAACCGCATGGCGACGGGCGGACTCACCTTTTTTGAATTTTCCTACATGCTCCTCCAATCCTACGACTTCTTGAAGCTCTACCAGGAGCAGGGCTGCCGGCTGGAGCTGGGCGGTTCCGACCAGTGGGCCAATATTATTGGCGGGGTGGAGCTCATTCGCAAGGCAGAGGACGTCCAGGCCTTCGGTCTCACCTTCCAGCTGCTCACCACTGCCGATGGGGTCAAGATGGGCAAGTCCATGAAGGGCGCCGTCTGGCTGGATGAGCAGAAAACCTCGCCCTACGAGCTCTTCCAATATATGCGCAATGTAGACGATCGGGACGTGACCAAATTCCTCCTTCAATTGACCTTCCTTCCCACAGCAAAATGCAAGGAGCTAGGCAGCCGTCAGGACGCCTCCATCAATGAAGCCAAGGAAATCCTGGCCTACGAAATCACCAAGCTGGTCCACGGCGAAGCCCGGGCCCAGGAAGCCCTCGAGGCCTCCCGCGCCCTCTTCCAATCCGGCGAGGACCACGCTCATATGCCCATCTTCGAATGCCCCATGGACGGTGAATCCATCGGCCTGCTCGATCTCATGACCCAAGCAGGCCTCAGCAAATCCAATGGCGAGGCCCGCCGCCTCATCCAGCAGGGCGGCGTCACCCTCGACGATGAAAAGGTCACCGATCCCCAAATGACCCTCACCCGGGCCCGCCTCCAATCCGGGCTGACCCTCCGCAAGGGCAAGAAAATCTACCTGAAAATCATCACTAAGTAGGGAGCGGCATGGCCTCAGGCGGGGCCTCCTTCCAATCCGTCGGCTGGAGGCCGCTCCGCTTGGATTTTGATCGCTGGCCGCAGGCCAGCTCCGCTTTGTTGCTGTCGTTTGTGATTTTGGGCGGAGGTGTAGAGGAAAACAGCCACCCCCTCGTTTTCCGCTACAGCAAATAGGACGTTTTTGTCAAAAAAGGGGAGGAAAACGGCCATCCTTGCGTTTTCCTCTACAGCAAATAGGACGTTTTTGTCAAAAAAGGGGAGGAAAACGGCCA
>CABTYV010000063.1 GCA_902489145.1 uncultured Tissierellia bacterium
CGGCGGTGCGGCTACGCCCAGCCCGGGCCGCCGCCCGCCAGCCGGCGCTCGCCGGCTGCCACAGCCAGCGACTTCGGTCAACTCAGGCGGCCGGCCGGCCACCCACGCCAGCCAGCGACTTCTGTCAACTCAGGCCGCCCGAAAGCATCGGCGCGACCGCCGTGCCGCTAGCCGGCCCCCTAGAAGCAGAAGTTGCCGTCGCGGAAGATGGGGATTTCCTGGCCGTCGGCGGTGGTGCCGGTGATGGCCAGGTCCCTGGTGCCGACCATAAAGTCGACGTGGACGGCGGAATTGTTGCCGCCGCGAGCGAGGACTTCTTCGTCGCTTTGCTCGGCGCCGCCCTCCAGACAGGTGGGGTAGCAGGCACCGAGGGCGAAGTGGCAAGAGGCATTTTCGTCAAAGAGGGTGTTATAAAAGAGAATGCCGGATTGGGAGATGGGGGAATCGTAGGGGACGAGCGCGATTTCACCCAGATGCTTGGCGCCTTCATCCTCTTCGAGCAGCTTGCGCAGGCTTTCTTCGCCTTCCTGGGCCTGGAAGTTCACGACGGCCCCATTTTTGAAATCGAAGGAAAAGCCATCAATCAGCTGCCCTCGGTAGAGGAGGGGCTTGGAGGAGACGAGGTGGCCGTCGACGCCATTTCGATCGGGCAGGCTGAAGATTTCTTCAGTCGGAATGTTGGGCACAAATTCGGTGCCTTTGGCGTTTTTGGAGGAGGCGGCCATCCAGATGTGGCCCTCCGGCAGGCGGACGGTCAGGTCGGTGCCATTGGCCGCCTGGTAGTGGACGGATGCGAAACGGTAGGCATTGAGCTTGTCGGCCCGACGGGAGAGGCGGTCAATGTGCGCCTGCCAGGCCTCTACCGGATGCGACTCATTCATGCGGCTCATTTCCAGGATGGCGTCCATCAGCTTGTCGTAGGCTTCCGCCTCCGGGAGGCCGGGGAAGACCTTTTTGGCCCACTCGACATTGGGATAGGCCGCGACGCACCAGGACACTTCATCGTTCATGGTGTAGTGGTCAAGGGGCTTCATCTTGAGATTGGCGACACGAGATTGGGTGGCCAATTTGTTCAGATCGGCCCCCTTGAACAGGTCAGGATTGGGGGAAGCGACCGAAATGAGATTGACGCCCTGTTTGTAATAATATTCGTCCCGATCGTAGAGGTATTGGGGGAATTCCTCAAACACCTCCAGGGGGGCGTAATCGATGGTCATGCGGTTAATGGAAGCATCATACCATTCGATGACCACCTCGCGGGCGCCATTTTCATAGGCATGGCGGGTCAGAAGGCGGGCAAAGTCCAGGGCCTCCACCGGGCAATTGATCATGACCGGCTCTCCCTTTTGCACCTGGATGCCGACCTCAATGACCAGACGGGCATAATCGTCTAAACGTTGATTCATAGTAACCTCTTTCCTTTTCAGTGTATAATAGAGTGAAATCCATTTCATACTACCCTTCATTGTAACAAAAGGAGCCATTGGAACAAGAGGAAGGGTTGTTTTTTGAGGAGCCGGGCCCGAAATCAAGGCCATTGGCTGAGGCGGACCATTGGGCGAAAAAAGGAGGAAGCGTATGGCGAAGGCATTGACCAGAGACCAGGTGCCTGTGGAGGAGACCTGGGACTTGAGTGATCTATTTCAAAGCGAAGCGGACTACGAGGAGGCCCTGCGGTGGACCGTGGAGGCAGCGGACCAGTTTCACAAGACCTACCGGGGCAAGCTTCAGAGCGCGGAGGCGGTGGTCCAGGCACTGGATGCGTATGAGCCAATTTTGGCGGAGCTGGACCGGATGGGCAATTATGTCTACCTGCACTGGGAAGCGGATACACAAAACCCGGTCCACGTGGCCCGCAGTCAGAAATATACGGATCAAATCGCCGGCGTAGGCAGCAAGCTCGCTTTTTTGGAGGCGGAATTGGCTCAGCTGGACAAGGACCAGCTGGAGGCAGCGGGCGATGCGGCGCCGCGCTACCGGACCTTTTTGGCGCATATCATTCGCAGGAAGGATCACCTTTTAAGCGAGCGGGAGGAGGCCCTCCTGGCGGCCCTGAGCCCGGTGTTAGAGGCGCCCTATGAGATTTATGGGGAGATCAAACAGGGGGATATCCGCTTTCCGGCCTTTGAGGTGGAGGGTCAGGAAATCCACATGACCTATAACGCCTTTGAAAACTCCTTGGAAACAGATCCAAATACGGCCCTGCGCCGGGCCGCCTCTCGCGTTTTTTATGAGACGCTGGATCAGTACAAGGCCGGAACCGCCGCTGCCTATTTGACTCAGGTGCGCCGGGATAAGATTGAATCCAAATTGCGGGGCTACGCATCCGTTTTTGATTATTTATTGGATCGGCAAGATGTGGACCGGACGCTCTATGATCGTCAAATCGATGTCATTATGAAGGACCTGGCCCCGATTATGCAGGACTATGCCCGCTATCTGAAAAAGGTCTATGGACTGGACCGGATGACCAGCTTTGATCTGAAAGCCCCGCCCGTTTTGGGGACCAGCAAAACCATCTCCTTCCAGGAAGCGGGGGAGATCATTCGGGACGGCCTCAGCCCCCTCGGGGAAGCCTATGGGGCCATGCTTTTCGAAGCCTTCCACAATCGCTGGATTGACTATGCGGAAAATGCGGGCAAATCGACAGGGGCCTTCTGCTCCGATTGCTACAAGAGCCACCCCTATATCCTCACTTCCTTTAACCGGCAGATGAATGAAGTCATCACCCTTTCTCATGAGCTGGGCCATGCCGGTCAATCGATTTTGACCAATGCGCATCAAAATATTCTTAATGTGGATTTATCGATGTATTTTGTAGAATCGCCCTCCACGACCAACGAGATCATTATGGGCAATTATTTGCTGAAAAAGGCAAAAGGAGACAAGGAGACACGAAAGCAGATCATTGGCCAGATCATCAGCCAGACCTACTACCACAACTTTGTGACCCACCTGTTGGAAGCCGCCTACCAGCGGGAGGTCTACCGCCTGATCGACCAGGGCGAATCCTTCGACGCTGATCGTCTGAGCGAGATCTACCGGCAGGTGCTGACGGATTTCTGGGGCGATGCGGTCGAAATTGAAAAAGGCTCTGCCTTGACCTGGATGCGCCAGCCCCACTACTACATGGGCCTGTACTCCTACACCTATTCCGCCGGACTCACCGTTGGGACCAAGATGGCTTTGCGGATCATGGAGGAGGGCCCAAGCGCTGCAGCGCAGTGGCTGGAGGTCCTGCGCCAGGGCGGCTCCAAAAAGCCGGTGGAGCTGGCCCAGATGGCCGGGGTCGACATCACGACCGACCAGCCCCTCAAGGAGACCATTGCCTATATTGGCCGCCTGGTCAAGGAGCTGGTCGAGGAGGACGAAGCCTAGCGTTTGGAAAGGCGGTCCGGCGCCAGCCAGCTATTTGGTGGCAACATTGATGTTTTTTCGGGTCAGACGGCGCGTCTTAAAGTCGGATAAAAGATCGTAAATGGTGGAGAAGATGGGGATGAAGACCAGCATACCAAGGACCCCCAAAAGAGAGCCACCGATGATGACCGCCAATAGGACCCAGATGGGCGGGATGCCCACGGATTGACCGACGATACGGGGATAGATGATGTTGCCATCAAACTGCTGAAGAACGACAATAAAGACCAGAAAGCCCAGGCCCTGGGTCAGAGAGAGGGAGCAGAGAATAAGGGTGCCAATGATGCCGGCCAGGACGGCGCCGACCATGGGGATCAGGGCCCCAAAAGCGATCAAAACGGAGATGGCCAGGGCCAGATCCATCCGAAGAAGGGTCATGCCCACGAAGGTCATAAAGCCCAGGGTGACCGCCTCACGGAATTGGCCGGTGAAAAAGTTATAAAAGTTGTCATAGGCCGTATAGCTCACATACATGAGGGAATCCACCCAGGCTTCGGGGAAGGTCGCATACAGAAGCTGCTTGGCATGGTTGGACAGGGTTTCCTTGGAGGAGAGCATATAGATCGAGAAGACAAAGACCAAAAAGGCGTTGAGGAAGCCCGAAAAAACCGCGTTGATGGTCGGAATCACCGACTGGAAAACGGAGCCGAAGGAGAAGGAGCCGTTGGGAGAGAGGTAGCGCCAGAGATAGGAGGAAAGGGAGGTGGAGCGCAGTCCTTGTAAGCCCTCGGCCAGGGGCTTTTGTAAGGGGCCTAGCCAGCTGGCTTGATCGACAAAATGACTCAGCCGTTCCAAAAAGCTGGGCATGGCCACGACGATAGACCGCACGGAATTGTAAAGCTGTGGGATGATCATGTAAAAGACCAGGACGAGCAGGGCAAAGACGAGGATATAGGAGAGGAGAATCGCCAAAAAGCGCTTGAGGCCTTTTTTCAGGGGGGTCTTGTCCAGGAGCTTTCGCTCAATGAGCGAAAGGGGCATATTGATGATAAAAGATACCATAATAGCGATCAAAAATGGTGATACCATGCCCATCAGAGACTTCAGCCCGACCGCAATGACGGGGAGCTTGGAAATGAGGGCATAGATGAGGATGGAACAAGTGACAATAAACAGGGTCAATTTAATCTTTTGTTTTTCGTTTTCTGAAAAATGCATAAGGCCTCCTCTGTTACGAATCTTTTCCTAATTTTATCACAGCGGATGCTTTTTAGTATAATTCAGGTAGTTCGATTGGAAGAAAAAGCCGGAGGCGGTTCTTCATAGAGAGACCAAAGGGCCGGCAAGAAAGGAGCAGGCATGCAGCCGATTTTAGTGGTCATGGCCGCTGGCATGGGGTCCCGCTATGGAGGCCTCAAGCAGGTGGATCCGGTGGGGGTTTCGGGGGAATTTATTTTGGATTATTCGCTCTATGATGCCTACCGAGCGGGCTTCCGACGAGTCCTCTTTATCATTCGAAAGGAACACGAGGCGCTTTTTCAAGCGAAAGTGGTCGATCATTTGCCCAAGGACCTGTCCATTTCTCTGGTTTTCCAGGAGCCTACCGACCTGCCTGCGCCAGACCTCCTGCCGGAGGGGCGCACCAAGCCCTTAGGGACCGCCCAGGCCATCTACGCCGCCCGCAAGCTTTTGGATGCCCCCTTTGCCGTCATCAATGCGGACGACTACTATGGACGCAAGGCCTTTGAAGAGATTTTCCACTTTCTCACGACCGAAAAAACGGCGCACGCTATGCTGGGCTACCGATTGGCCAGGACCCTGACTGACAAGGGGTCTGTCTCCCGCGGGATCTGCCAGGTGGAGGGGGACCGGCTCATCGAGGTGGTGGAGCATCCCAAAATTTATCCCGATGGGGCCAATGCAAAATCCACCTTCGATGACCAGCACTTCCTTTCCCTTTCCGGGGATCAGATGGTATCGATGAATTTCTGGGGCTTTCAGCCCACGATCCTCGAGGAAATCACCCGAGAGCTGGACCGCTTTCTGCGCGAGGACCTACCCCAGAACCCCCTCCGCGCGGAATGCTACCTGCCTACCGTGGTCATGAAAGCGCTCCAGGCCGGCCGCGCCGAGGTGAAGGTGCTGCCCACGGAGGAGCAATGGATGGGGATCACCTACCAGGCCGATAAGGAGGGCGTCCGAGCAGGCTTTCAAAAGCTGGCGGAGGAAGATTATTATCCGACCCCCCTGTGGGCGTGATATAATGCCCCTGAAAAGTTCCTGTATGGATCGATAAAAGAGGAGGTAGTGATGAAGATTCTTGTAATTAACTGTGGGTCTTCTTCCTTAAAGTATCAGTTGTTTGATATGGATCGGGAAGAGGTACAGGCGAAGGGCCTGGTGGAGCGGATCGGCATTGAAGGATCCCGCATTGAGCAGGAAACGGCCCAGGGCGAATATGAGCAGACGACGGCCATTCCTGATCACAAAAAGGCGGTTTCGCTGGTCTTTGACGCCCTGACCAGCCCGGAGCATGGCGTGATTCAAGCCCTGGATGAGATCGATGCCGTGGGCCACCGGGTGGTCCATGGCGGTGAAAAGGTGACTCGCTCCAGCCTGATTGATCAAGAGGTGTTGGAAGCCATCAAGGAGGTCGTGCCCTTCTCCCCCCTTCATAACCCGGCCAATCTGCAGGGTATCCAGGCCTGCCAGGAGCTGCTGCCAGGCAAGCCCCAGGTAGCTGTCTTTGATACGGCCTTCCATCAGAGCATCCCCAAGGAAAACTACATCTATCCCATTCCTTACGACTTTTATGAGAAGGACCGGCTCCGCCGCTATGGCTTCCATGGGACGAGCCATGA
>CABTYV010000064.1 GCA_902489145.1 uncultured Tissierellia bacterium
AAAAAGTGTAGAGGAAAATCCCTACCCTCGCGTTTTCCTCTACATCTGGCTTCTTTTTTCAATAATTTTAGCAAAATGCAGCTCCTCACCTCCCCGAAAATGCTCTTTGTCCCCGGTTCGCCATCGCCTTTTCGAATGCTACACACAAATTCCAGCTTCTGGCTCAAATCGTCAACCTATAAATTATTTTAGTTGACGCCATCTGCCTATGGGGCGTAAAATGAGGATCAGGTTTTCGCTGAACATGATCTGCATTCTTGCGAGCCGTTGGACTTGCCAGGCTCAAGGCCGACCATTTTGCGGGGAGCACGTCAGCCGGCCAACCGCAGGCTGGCACCAGCCTAGCCCAAACACAGCAACCCAGCCAGCCGCCCGCACTCCGCCCCGCACCCCACACAGCGCCCAGTTGGCGGCGCCCTCACGTCCCCAAGCCAGCCGCCCACACTCCTCCGGCGCCGCCAGCGCCCGCAGCCGGTAGCCACCACCCCCACTCCCACCGCCACCACCTTAGTCGTCCGAAAGGAGTCCCAAACATGGATCGATCGACTACGAGTCAACTACTCTCTTTATTAAACGAAGCTGAGAAGCCGCTGTCTGGCGCCCTTTTGGGCCAGAAGCTTGGCATTTCCAGGCAGGCGGTGTGGAAGGGGATTTCAGGGCTGACCGAGGAGGGCTTTGAGATTGAGCGCGGTGGACGGGGCTACCGGCTGCGGGCGCTGCCAAAGCGGCTGCATGCCGAGGCGTTGCGCCTGCTCCTGGCAGCGGATTGGCCGGATGCGCTGATTCAGGTGAAGGAGCGCACGCAGTCGACGAATCTGGATGTGAAGCAGCTGCTGGATACGGAGCAGGCGCCCTTATTGCTGGTGGCCGCTCGAGCCCAGGAGGGGGGCCGGGGACGGCTGGGGCGGAGCTTTTTTTCGCCGCCGGGTGGGCTCTACTTCTCCTTTGCCTGGCATCGCGATCAGCCCATTGACCAGGTGGGGTTCATTACTATTTTGGCAGCCGTGGCGGTCTATCAGGCGGTCAAGGAGCATTGCGGGCGGGCATTGACGATCAAGTGGGTCAATGACCTGGAATTGGCGGGGCGCAAGGTCTGCGGCATATTGACCGAAGGACGGGCCGGCCTGGAATCAGGCGTGATTGATAGTCTCCTGGTGGGCATTGGGCTCAACGTGCGGACACCGGAGGGGGGCTTTCCCGCGGAGCTTGACCATCGGGCTGGGGCGCTTTTTGATCAAGCGCCTCAGGATTTGAATGAAAACCGCCTGCTGGCGGCCATCGTACAGCATTATTTTGACTTTGCCAAGCGGCCCCAGGACGGGCTGGCGCTATACCGGGCGCGCTGTTCAACCCTAGGCCAGAGGATTACCTATCAGGGACCGGATCAAAGGAAACAACGGGGACGGGCGCTGGCCATTGATGATACGGGTGGACTGGTGGTGGCCGATGCGGACGATCGACGTTCGACCCTCCGCTTTGGCGAGGTGCAATTGATCAAGGAGCCCCTTCCGAACGAAGGGCAGATTTAGAAGGGATTTATGATGAAACAGTCATCCATTTCCACAAAAGAACTCGCTGTGGCCGCCCTGCTGGGGGCCCTCACCCTCGTGGGCTATTATATTCAGATTCCGCTGGGACCGGTGCCTGTCACCTTGCAGACGCTGATGGTGGAGCTCGCGGCGGTGCTCTTGCTGCCCAAGGCCGCCTTATTGGCCATGGCGGTCCACCTGTTATTGCAGCTCCTGCTCAATGGAGCGGCCCTCTTTGTCCGCCCCTCCTTTGGCTTTATCATCGGATTTATGCTGGCCGCCTACCTGGCCTCCACCTATTTTTACAAGGCCAAAAAAGGCGCCCTGCACGACAAGAAGACCATCGTGCTAACGGTTGTGATCGCCGCCGTCATCCCCTATCTGATTGGCCTCCCCTACATGGCCTATATTTTAAACGGGGTCAATCATATGCAAATGCCAGTGGCCAAGCTGTTGCGCGTCGGCTGCCTGCTCTTTTTGCCGGGAGATTTGGTCAAGGTCCTCGTCGCAAGCCTGCTGGCCATTCGGATCCTGCCCATTGCCCGGAGAAGGCTGGACGCCTAAGCCGGCCGGAGCGACCGATGGCCAAGGGACGTGCTGGCTGGTCAGCGCCATCAACCGCCAGCTTCTGAAGGAAAAGCCCAATAAAATAAAAAGAGGATCCCCGTGGGGATCCTCTTTTTATTTGCTCGATAGCAGGCCGATACGGATGGATTAGGAGAATTGCCCGTCAAATTCCACTTCCACCTCCTGGACGGGGACGTCAAACCAGGGATCGGCCCGCTTCTGCAGGAATTTTTTGGCGACCTGGGGGAAGGAGCCATAGCTCAGGACATCCTCTTCCGACTCGGCCAGATCGCCAATCTCTTCGCGGAACCTGGGCAAGCCCGGTTCCAGATGGTCCGCCGGCCGGTCGGTCATGACGGGCTCATCGCCGATGATCTTCTTGCGCATGGCCTCCGAGATGGGGGCTGGCGTACGGCCATAGAGGCCGCGCACATAGTCCTTAATTTCCTTGGGCACCTGCTTGTAGCGCTCGCCAAAGATGACATTCATCATAGCCTGGGTCCCCACCATTTGAGACATGGGCGTTACCAGTGGCGGATAGCCCAGATCCTCCCGAACCCTGGGCACCTCAGCCAGCACTTCATAGTATTTATCCGCCTTGCCCGCCTCAGTCATCTGGGAAAGCAAGTTGGAGAGCATGCCGCCCGGCACCTGATAGATCAAAGCCTTGGGCTCCACCTCCAGCATCTTCATCTTCAGCAGACCCTCTTGGGCATACTGGTCCCGAAGCTTGGTGAAATAGCCCGCCAGCTCCTGGAGCACATCCAGCTTGAGGCCGGTTTCATAGCCCATCCCGGTCAAAGTGATATGCATCGTTTCCGTCGCCGGATGGGAAGTCCCGCCCCCGAGCGGAGAAAGTGCCGTATCAATGATGTCGCAGCCCGCCTCTACGGCCTTGAGCACATTCATTGACCCCGTGCCCGCTGTCGTATGGGAGTGAATCTCGATGGGGAGCTTGGACTTCTTTTTCATGGCGCTGACCAAATCATAGGTTGCCTGCGGCGTCAGAATCCCTGCCATATCCTTGATGGCAATGGAATCTGCCCCCATCTCCTCGAGCTCCTTGGCCAGCTTGGCAAAGTAGTCCAGCGTAAAGACCGGCCCCGTCGTATAGCAGAGCGCCGGCTGGGCATGGCCGCCGTATTTCTTGGTCGCCTTCATGGCGGTTTCCAAATTGCGCGTATCGTTTAAGGCATCAAAAATCCGGATAATGTCAATGCCATTGTCAATGGATTTGGCCACAAAGGCTTCCACAAAATCGTCCGGATAATTCTTGTAGCCCAGGACATTTTGCCCCCGCAGGAGCATCTGGGTTTTAGTGTGCTTCAGATGCTTGCGAATGGTCCGCAGCCGCTCCCAGGGGTCCTCATTGAGAAAGCGCATGCAGGTATCAAAGGTTGCGCCGCCCCAGCATTCCAGGGCATAGTAGCCAGCCTGATCCAAAAGATCCAGAACCGGCTCCATCTGTGCCGTAGTCATACGGGTGGCAATCAGGCTTTGTGGGGCATCCCGCAGGATGGTATCCACCACTTTTACCGTTTTTTTCAAAGGAAATTCCTTTCTATTTGATAGTAGGAAACAGGAGAACTCACTCCTCCAGCCTCGCTACTTGGCAATCGTCCACCGCAAAACCCGCCTACGCAATCGTGAAGAGGGCGTCTCCGGCTTCCTTGCTATCTCCTTCCGCCACCAACATTTGGCCAATGGTCCCCGCCTTGGGCGCCACGATCTCATTTTCCATCTTCATGGCCTCGAAAATCAGGACAGGCTCATTGGCCGCCACGGCCTCGCCTGCTTTTTTGAGGATGCGAACCACATTGCCCGGGATCGGTGCGCTCACCGTCTCGCCACCTGCAGCGGGAGCAGACGCCGCCTGCGCCGGAGCTGGTGCAGGAGCGGCCGCCGGGGCCTGGGGTGCGCGCGCCGGCGCCTGGCTTCTGGCCTGCGCTTGCGGCGGCTGATAGCGACGGGGCGGCGGCGTTGGAATGGCACGGTTGGGGCGCGCCATCGCGGGCCCTCTCGACTGCGCCGGTGCCTGCGGGGCCGGGGCCGGCTGGCCAGCGGGCGCCGCAGGAGCCGGGAATCCACTCCCCTCGGTCAATTCTTCCATCTCCACCACATACTCTTTGTCATTTAATTTGATCCGAAATTTACGTAACATGCCCAAATCCTTTCTTTAAACCCCACACGGGCTTCCAAGCCCTTCCTGTGCGCTTCACTCCGACCCGCGCTCATGCGAAAATCAGAAGCGCGCCTCCGCTTCTCCTATTTGATCCGACAAACCGAATGTACCCGGTAGCGCACGCCCGTTTGATCTCCGGCCAAGCACGCCGCCGCAAGAATCGGCACCCACTCATCGTCCGGATCCACCACGCGCACCGAACGAACACGCACCCGTGCTTTTTCCTGATCCCCAATGAAGCAGGCGGTAGCAATCGCCGCCACCCGATCCTTCTCCTCCTGCAAGCTCTCCGGCGCTTCCAAAGACGCATCCGTCCTTGTTTCTTCCACCTGAGGGCAATCCTTTTCACCCTCTCGCTCAAGGACCTTCCGATGGTCTTCCTTTTTACTCGGACTCATCCCGCCTTCCTTTCTCTTCTCAAAGCGATTCGCTCGTCTCTCCGCAAAGTGGCCCGCTCGCTCCCATCAAAGTAGCCTGGTCGATCTATTCTTGTGGCCTGCTCGCTTCGCCGCTTGCCATCGAACCTAGCTTTGAATAGTACTTTATCCCATCATAATCTAAAAACAGTCAAAAGGAAACAGGCCCGCTCGCTTCCTTGGCCCATCCCTTCGTCTCGCCTCTTTTTGCCCGCTAATAATCAAAGAAATGATTTCCAACCGGAATCTCTTGCGTCAATTTTTCCCCTGCATACGCCTTCCGAATCTCCACCAAATTGACTACCGTATAGCCCCGCGCGCGTAGAAAACCAATCACTTCCTCATTGTTGGGATGAATGTAATTGTACACCGTCTCCTCCCCCTTTAAGCGAGCCAGCGCCTCCGCCCGGTCAAAGAGCGCCGAAGCCAGTCCCCGCCTCCGAGCCGCCTTCGCCACATAAAGCTGCTCCACCCAAACCAACTCATCCGCCTGACGCAGCACCATATAGGCCATCACTTGGCCACCCACCTCCGCCACGAAGATGGGCGCCCCCTGCCGCACAAACTCGGCCAATTCCTCGCGCGCTTCGTTCCGATTGGCCTCGGACGAAAGGCCCTTCAGCGCCCGCAAATGCACCCGAAAAGCAGCCAGCAATCCCGCCACCGCTTCCCAATCCTGCTCGCGTAATTCTCGAATCATCTCCGTCCTCCTTCGAAATTGTGCCTGCTCGACATTTGTATTTTACCCAAAGCCCTTGGCGCTGGATATTAAAATCCAGCACGTCCTTGCCAATCTCCGAGCGGACCGCTCGCTCGCTCAAGATGGTCCCAAGCGAGGGGTTCGTCTCATACCAGAGGCCGACATCGTAAGGGTCGGCCTCTTCCTCCACGGACCACTCAGCCCAGCCCCCGTCAAAGGTGTCCCCGGCCAGGGTGCTTTTTCTAAAGTCGGCGAAGACTGTACCACCGGAGACCATGGTGGGCGGTGTGCATGATGCTTTCCCCCTGGAGAAGCCCCCAAAGTTCCCGCATGACGACAATTTCATTCTTCCCGTTCCGCCTTGGATCGGCATAGCCGAATTTCGAATGGGTCCATAGCCCGTCGGGCCTCACCGCCATCACATCATCCAGGAGGCGCCTCTTCCACTCCAGCGCCTTTCTTTTGGACTTGTTATAGATATCGCTACCGCCTCCGCACCTTTTGAAGCGCTGTGGTCGATAATAACGGCTCTGGTAGGGTCTTGTCTTCCTTGCTTCACCACCACATAATCACTTCCTACTCCTGAAGAACTAGTTCAGCAACAAATTTCTCCGCCAAAGCCTTCACCACGGCAAAGGGTGCGCTAACTGCTGTCTTAGCAATGATTCTTTTCACCTTTTTCCAAACCTGATCTTCTCGAATGGCATCCAGATAGTCGTTGCCGGTCCATGTTAATGATTTGATCGTTGCGTTGACGTAAATTCCGCCCATT
>CABTYV010000065.1 GCA_902489145.1 uncultured Tissierellia bacterium
CTTGGTCAACTCCTGCAATCCGGGCTTTGTGCAGGTGGCCTGGAAGATTGGACCGGAACGCTTTTATTCCTTCTTACAAGCCTTTCTTTTTGGACAAAAATCCGGCGTCGATCTGCCTTCAGAAGTCGCCTCTGTATTGCCCAAAAAGCTTTCTGACTTAGGCCAGGCGCGCTTCGCTACCATGGCCTATGGGCACGGGATTTCCGTCACGCCCTTGCAGATGCTCTCTGCGGCCAATGCGGTGATCAACGGGGGCTATTTCTATACGCCTCATATTTTCTTACAATCCCTTTCGGAGGATCATAAACCTTTATCGAACTACCAGGTGGAAAAGAAAGACCGAATATTATCGGAAGAAAGCTCCAAAACCATGCGGGCCTACCTCCACGCAGCCGCGCCCAAACCCTTTGATCGGATCGGCGAGGAGGAGATGGGCGGTAAGTCGGGCACCTCGCTGATCGCAGAGCAGGGCGCCTATACAAGGGATGTCGCGGCCTCCTACTTTGCCTTTTTCCCGGTGGAAAAGCCCCGTTATTCCGTCCTGGTGGTCTCCTATCGTCCGGTCAATCGAGGCTACGGGGTTCAGGTAGCAGGGCCGGCTGCGACGGAGACGCTACGACGTTATGTGAGTGAGGTCGAAGGGCTCAGGAAAAAGTCGGATCTCGCCGGCCGGCCCATGCCCGATCTTTGTGGTAAAACGGTCAGGGAAGCCAGAAGCGGCGGCCTATCCCTTTCGCTCTATGGCGCCATGACCGAATATTCGATTATCGCGGAGCAGAAGCCGAAGGCGGGCGTGCTTACGCCGGCGGATGCGACCGTTCAAGTCTATCCTGATGCAGCCGCCTCCTTCCGGGTCCCAGATCTGAGGGGAAAGGACAAGAAAGCACTCGACCAAATCATGGCGGGCCTGGGCTATGCGTATGATTGCAAGGGACAGGGGCGCGTCGTTTCCCAGTCGCCCACCCCTGGGACTAAGGTCCCGGGTCAGACACGCCTGCGCTTTACTTTAGAGGAAGAAAAAAAGGAGGAATCGACGCATGCATCAGGAAATCACTAATGCCCTGATCGGCTTTTTCTGGGCCAGCATCCTTAGCTTGGGCGGCACCTATGGGTGGATTCGTTTCTCAAAGCGGGAGGCCATTGGCCAGCCCATTCGCTCCGATGGCAATCAGGCGCATCTGAAAAAAGCGGGCACGCCCACCATGGGTGGCGTCGTTTTTACCTTGACGGCACTGATTCTGCTTTTTATCCTTCAAGGCTTTCATCCCGAAACCATTTTCTTAGCCCTGTCCACCTTTGGCTTTGCCGGTATTGGGTTTTTGGATGATTATGAAAAGGTCAAAAAGAAGGAAAATGAAGGGCTCACCCCCCGACAAAAGCTGTATCTTCAGTTTGCCCTGGCCTTTGTCCTTGTCCTCTTTGCCTTCCTGATGCAAGGGGCCTTAGGTCGTCAAAAAATTCCCTTTTTCAATGTGACTTGGCAGTGGGGGATCTTCTGGATCCCCATCCTGATGTTCGTGCTCGTGGGCACGGCCAATGCGGTCAACCTGACCGATGGTCTGGATGGCCTTTGTGCTGGGGTGAGCCTACCGGTCTTTTTTGCCCTGGCTTTAGCAGGATGGCTCTATCCCTTGCCAGGCCAAATGACGGGCCGAGTGTATAGCCTCCTTTTCGCAGGGGCGCTGGTAGGCTATCTATTTTTCAATGCCCATCCCGCCTCGCTTATGATGGGCGATACGGGGTCCATGGCCATCGGGGGCGCACTTTGTGGTCTGGTCTTGCTCTATAACCGGCCGCTCTACCTGGTGATCCTGGGTGGAGTCTACCTGATGGAAGCCCTTTCCGTGATCCTTCAGGTTGCGTATTTTAAGCGGACTGGCGGAAAGCGACTTTTCAAGATGTCACCGATTCATCATCATTTCGAACTATCCGGCTTTCCGGAGGAGAAAATCACCGTAGCCTTTTCCCTGATTTCGCTCCTCCTATCGCTCGTGACCCTGATTATTCTGTAATGCTGGGAGGCTTCTATGAAACATGTAAGGACGAATATTCATTATGACCATGTGCTGCTGTACGGACTGGGCGTGACGGGCCGGTCGATCCTAAACACCTTGCCGCTTTTGGGCACTAGAGTCAGCGTGATCAATGATGGACCGATCGATCTCGATGATCTGCTGGACCCGGAGATTGACCGGGGGCTCATTGACCTGGTAAGCGAGGAGCAAGCACTTCCTTGGTCATCGATTGATGTGGTCTTAAAAGCCCCAGTCATTCCGCTCGATAAGCCCCTGCTTCAGGAGGCCCGCCGCAGAGGCTTGGGCGTGTATTCGGACCTGGAGCTCCTCTACCTTCTGGTGGGGGGAGAGCGGCTCATCGCCATCACCGGATCGAACGGAAAAACGACGACCACATCGATGGTGGCGGCGCTTTTAAACGGTGCGGGACGCAAAGCGATTGCCTGCGGCAATATAGGTTATCCGGTTTTTGACGCCTTTCGAGAAGCGACGGATGATACCTGGCTGGTCTGTGAGGCTTCTTCCTTCCAACTGGCCTCTGTAGAGACCTTTGCCCCTCATATTGCGGCCATTTTAAATATCACACCGGATCACCTGGATTGGCATGGCTCCTTTGAAGCATATGCCGATTGTAAGGCGCGGGTAGGAAGCCAGCAAAAAAAAGAGGATGTGCTTTTTCTCAATCCAACGGATTCCATCAGTCAGACCTTTTTGCAGGAAGGACGGTTTACCGGACGGACCCTGCCCATTGACCGGATGGGCGCTATGGCCGATCAAATCCGAAAGCCTGGCTTCTGGACGCTTATTGGGCCGCACAATGTGGACAATGCGCTTTTTGCAGCGGGCATTTGCCAGGAGGCGGGGCTAAATCCGGTTGAAATTTTGGAGGGACTCAGCCATTTTCATGCGATTGAGCACCGGATGGAGTGGGTGGCAGAGGTCGACGGCGTGACCTATATCAATGACTCCAAGGCGACCAACGTCGATTCCGCTGTCCGGGCGATCCGATCGCTGGAGGCTCCGATCATTTTGATTGCGGGGGGATTTGATAAAAAAGTGCCCTTTGACGATCTTTACGAGGCCTTTCGGGAGCGGGGCAAGGCGATGCTTCTGCTGGGACAGACCAAGGATCAGCTCCGCCAGGGCATGGAGCAAGCAGGCATGGGGGAGCGGGTCCATCTGGTCGACACTCTGAAGGAGGCAGTTGCTTTGGGCGCCCGGCTTGCGGAACGCGGCGATGTCGTGATGCTTTCTCCCGCTTCCGCCTCCTGGGGCATGTATCATAATTTCGAAGAACGAGGCCGGGAGTTTAAGGACCTGGTTGCGGCCTTGAAGGAAACAAAGTCCACAGATAAAGCGTAGGGTAAATTCATCAGAAGAGAGGAGGGGGCAGATGTCTGCTAATAAACATGCGAAAAAAGCGTCCACGCCATCCTTGTGGCGCACCCTGTTCCAGCCCAGGGGCTCCTTGGACCGCGTGCTATTGTTTTTGGTCGTCGCTTTTATCCTCTTTGGGATTCTGATGGTTTTTTCGGCTTCCGCTCCTTGGGCTATTAAAGAAAAACAGGATCCAAATTTTGTAGTTAAGCGGGATCTGGTCTGGGGCGTATTGTCGATCCTCGCTATGGGGGTGGTTTCGAGGATTCCCTTTTCCTTTTACCGCCGTTATGCGTTTGGCCTCTACGCCCTTTCGCTCCTGCTTTGCCTCTTGTGCTTTGCGCCGATCATCGGGGCCCCGACCAACAACGCTCACCGCTGGATTGGCTACAAGGCCGTCACCCTGATGCCATCGGATTACCTGAAAATCAGTTCGGTCATGGTGCTGGCTGCCTTCTTTACCAAGGGCGGAGGGGCCTCGCTTTCGATGGGGAAGCGATTTTTATTGATCCTGGTCTTTGCCGGGGTCACGCTTTTACCGATTATCAAGCAGCCCAATTTTTCGGCCGTTGTGGTCATCGGCGCTACCATCATCGCCGTTTACTTTATGGCGGGCATGAAGTGGCCGGAGATGATTGTCTGGGGGATCCTGATCGTCCTGGCCTTGCTGGTGGCCTTTTGGCCCAGAGAGGGCAATTACCGTCTGACCCGCCTTTTGGTGATGTTGGACCCCTTCCGGGATCCGCTCAATGAAGGCTGGCAGCTCCTACAGTCCCTCTTCGCTGTCTCCACCGGTCGGCTTTTTGGCGTGGGCTTCGGCATGAGCCGGCAAAAGTTCGACTATCTGGCCGATGAGCCCCATAATGACTTTATTTTTGCCGTGCTTTGTGAGGAATTGGGCTTTGTGGGGGCCCTTCTATTTATCCTTCTTTATGCCTATATGATCTACCGGATGATACAGAATGTGCGAAAAAATCCGGACCCCTTCTCCCGCCTTTTGGGCTTTGGCCTGACCTTTATCATTGCCTTCCAGGCCCTGGTGAATATCGGGGTCTCCATTGGTTTCGTGCCTCCGACCGGGATCACCTTGCCCTTTATATCTTATGGGGGATCCTCCCTCCTGGCTGTCAGCGTCATGATGGGGATGATTTTACAGCTTTCTCGAACACCGGCGTCTTCTGTCCATCGCGTGCGCCCAAAAAAGCACTGGCGCAAGCCTGCTTCGGAGGTGATTGACAATGGATAAAAAAAGAAAACAGCCCAAAGGGCTCAGGCCTTGGTTCCTGTTGGGCTTCCTTTTCCTTTTCGCCCTGAGCATCTGGTTTTTGCTGGCGAGCTCCTTTTTTCGCATCCGCTATGTCAATGTAGAGGGCAATGCCTTGCTCAGCAAGGAGGAGGTGGTGGCGAAGATGGGACCCATTCGGGGCAATCTTTTTCTCTTTTCTACCCGTCAGGCCACTGGCCGCCTCCTTCAGGTGCCGGGCATTGACCGGGTCAGGATCCAAAGGTCCCTGCCCAACCGGCTCAATGTGGAGATTGAGGAAGCCTATCTCCTGGGTCATCTCCAGGGCAAAACGGATTATTATTTGGACAATAAGGGAGTGGTTCTGAGCAAGGAAACCCAGAAAGACAGGCTGAGCCGCCTGGATCCCCTGGAAATTCTCTGGAAAAGGGGAACCCCCCAGCCGGGGAAGGTCCTTTTTCAGGATCCGCGGGAGCTGGACCTGCTAAAAGCCCTTTTTAAGACGAGAATTTCCGACCAGATCCAGCAAGTATGTTTTGATAATACGAGTAATATTGATATAATGTATAAGAATATTGCCATCCATTTTGGGGAGCCGGACAATATTTTCAACAAGATTAAAAATTTGACGGGCGTCCTGCAGGAAATCTCCGATCAAAAGATTCCGGCCACCCAGGTGATCATGAATCAGGGCGAGCGGATTATCGTCGTCAAAGAAGCGCAGGAAAAAAAGTAGGCAGGGCATTTTGCCAGGATCCAGCATAAGGATGAAAGGAAGACACGGGGGGACCAATGACCAGCAATTTTGATATGGAACTGAATAATGACGGCATGGCGAAAATTAAGGTTTTAGGCGTAGGTGGAGGTGGCAACAACGCTTTGAACCGCATGCAAAGAGAAGGTCTGGAGGGCGTTGAATTTATTGCGGTTAACACCGATAAACAGATTCTCGATGTCATCGATGCGGATCGAAAGCTGCAGATTGGGACCAAGCTCACGCGCGGACTCGGATCAGGCGGCGACCCCCAGGTGGGTTCGAAGGCAGCCGAGGAATCGAAAACCGATCTTTCCGACCTGCTGCAAAACACCGACATGGTCTTTATCACGGCCGGTATGGGGGGTGGGACTGGCACCGGGGCTGCGCCCATCATTGCTGAAGTTTCCCGCCAAAACAACATTTTAACGGTAGGCGGCGGCACCAAACCCTTTGGATTTGAAGGGCGCAAGCCGGCCGCCCAGGCCGAAGCCGGGATCCAGGCTCGCGTCCTCAAACGCCAGCCGGATCGCCTTCTCCGGCAGCGCCGGATACATGCACGCCCACAACTCGGTTGGAATCCATGCGCCGTTGGAGTGCTTCCATTCC
>CABTYV010000066.1 GCA_902489145.1 uncultured Tissierellia bacterium
CCATTTTCCTCCCCTTTTTTGACAAAAATGTCATTTTTGGTGGAGAGGAAAACGCGGGGGTAGCCATTTTCCTCTACACTTTTGCCGAAAACCTCTAATTTGCCTCTACACACGGTGTCGATACAGCACCTATTGGCCGGCCCCCAATCGGTCAGCGCATGAACGCCACGCGCACGAGGGTCATTTTCATTTATCGTTGGCTTAATTTAAGGCTTTTAGGCATTGCTTCATCATGCGGAGGGCCAAATTGGGATCTTCCTGGGAGAGAAGGCCCATGGCGGAGAGGCAGTAGTCTTGATCCAGGTAATAGCGGGGCGTGCGGGGAAGGAGGGCATCATCTGGCGTGAGGGAGGCGGGCGCCCCGCCCTCGGCCTCCGCAACGTTGGAGCATAAAGTCCCGTCCCCAGCGAAAGCCGGGCTTCCAGCCCCGCCCCCTGCCCAGCCCCCGCCCTCGACGGCGGAGAGGATGGCGCGGGGGGCGGGACTGTGGACGAGGACGCCGCCGGTGCCGATGACGGTGTGAAAGTCAGAGAGGTCTTTGCCAGAAAGATAGTAGATGGTTCGGCCGGTAAATTCGCGGCGAAGCTGGCCGACGTGACGGCGAATGGCTTGGGCGAGGCAGGCGTGGGCCATGGCCTGGTCAATAGCGATTTCGTCGGGGCTCTCGGGCAGAAAGCGAACCTCCTGACTGCGGCGGGCGCAGGCTTGTACGTAGTCGGCGGGGTAGAGGGCTTGGAGGCGGTCGGAGCCGACGCTTTCCAGGAGGCTGTTGGCGGAATAGCGCATGCCGAGATCGCCCTCCACGGTGCGCTTGTCGAGGGGCTCCTGGAGCCCTTCGAAGCGGAGCTCGTAGGATTTGTGGCCGAGGCTGATGGTTTGGCTGGTGGGCAGGCCGGTGCCGACGGAGTGGATGTCGGTTGTGGCGCCCCCGACATCGGCGAGGAGGAGATTGCCCAGGCCGGGCTCCTGGTCGGTGCCCAGGGAGAGGAGGCGGGCGGCTTGCAGGACGGCGTCGGGCGTGGGGAGGAGGAGCTTGCCAAAGCGCTGGGTTAAGACATCCAGGCCCTTGGCCTGGGTAATGCGGTCCATGAAGATTTGGCGGATGCAGCGACGGGCCGGGTCGGCCTTCAGGACATTGACCTGGGGCATGAGATTGTCAGCGAGGGAAACATCAAACCTGGAAAGAATGTCGAGGACCTGGTCCTGGAGGGCTTGATTGCCCGCGTAGACGATGGGGAAGGTGGGGCGAAGGCGGGCCAGGCGGCGGGCGTGCTCCAGGAGGGAGAGGCGGTTGCCGTCGTTGGTGCCGCCCGCCAGGAGGAGGATGTCGGGGGCGAGGCGGTCGATTTCGGCCAGGTCGTCCTCCGAAAGCTCGTAGGCGTAGCTTTTGAGGACGCGGGCGCCGGCCCCGAGGGCGGCGCGGGGGGCGGCCTCGGCGGTCAATCGGCGGCCCAGGCCCACGGCGACCATTTTCAGCCCTCCCGCCGCAGAGGAGGCCAGGAGGGCGCGATCCCAAAAGCGCACCCCGAGGGGTGCGCTGGCAGGTAGGTAGGCTTGTAATTTTTGTTGAAGATCCGCGAGGGCGGCATTGACCCCCAGGCTGACATCCGTTGATACCGTGGTCAAATGCATGGCCTGGGCTACAATCTCCTCCCGTTCGCCATCCACCAAGCTGGCCTTGGTGAAGGTCGATCCGATATCTAAGAGCAGATAGCGCATGATTAGTCGATGGCCGCTTCCACCGACTGGATGAGGGGGGCGGTCTCCGTTTCAACCTGATCCAGGGCCTCCGCCATCCGGGCTTTTTTCTCCGCCACATAGGCCGGATCCTTGATCGAGGTCAGGTTGATCTTGACATTGTAGAAGGCCCCTGTGACGGCCAGGCGGAGGTTATGAATGCCCAGGCCCAGGTCGGTGATGGCATTGGCATTGCCCTTTTCCAACAGAAGGGGGGCGTAGGGAAGGAGATCCAGCGCCTTCATTCCGACCCCAAAGGGCACATCCGCCGCCTTTTTATATTCGTTTTGGATGGTTTCCTTGCGGATGGCTTTTTCCGCCTCGGTCTCCTTGGGCAGGCGAAAGGCCGCCATGACGCCGTTAAAGGAATTGGCATCCCGGTCAATTGCCTCCAGGAAATAGGCTTGGAGGGCGTGCAGCTCCTGCGCGACCCGGGCCATTTCCTCGTGAACCGGCTCATATTTTTTGGAGGCGACGGTGAGCTCCGCCACCATGGCCATCAGGGCTGCGGCTTGGGCACCCGCCAGAGCTGCGACGGAGCCCCCGCCGGGCGCGGGGGAGTTGGAGCCCAGCTCCTCCACGAAAGCGTCAACGGCTAAAGTGTGTAAGGTCATGGGGGGCTCCTATTCTGCAATCAGCAGGGTTTCGATGATCTGGTCGGTGCGCAACTCATGGCACTGGAGATAGTAGGCGGCACTGTCGACCAAGGCCTGGAGCGGCACCATGCCGATCAGCTCGGTTTCGCCCACCTGCACGCCATAGCGGGCGGCTTCAAATTTGATCATTTCCAGGGCTTGATAAATGGCGGATTTGCGGTAATCCACCAGGTTCATGGAGACCTGCACCATGCCTTTTTCCTCCAGCGAGAGGCCAATGGCCTTGACCTTGGCCAAGCCCCCGCCGATATGGCGGACCTTCTTGGCAATGGCATCCGCGATCGTTTTGTCGGTCGTATGGAGGTTGACATTGAAAGCAATCAGGTGGAAGCGCGCTCCAACGGCCGTGCAGCCGGATTTGGCATTCATCTCTGCAGGTCCGAAATCCGGCTTCCATTCCGCTTCCTTAATTTTTTCAAAGAAGCCCTCGTACTGGCCCTTGCGCACCTTGGCCAGATTGGTCCGGCTCTTGGAGGTAGCCGCATCCTCATAGAGATAGACGGGGATGCCCAAATCGCCGATGGCCTTGCCTACCCGCTGGGCGTAGCCCACGCAGTCCTCCGTGGTCAGATCCGTAATGGGGATAAAGGGTACCACATCGACGGCGCCCATGCGGGGATGGCCGCCTTCATGCTGACGCATATCAATGACCTCCATGGCCACCTTGACCGATTCCATCAGGCAGCTAATGACCGCCTCCGGCTCGCCGATCACCTCTACGACCGTCCGGTTGTGGTCCTTGTCCGGCTGATAATCAACCAGCTTGACGTTTTCTTTGGCCCGAAAGCACTCCACAATCCGATCCACTTTTTCCAAATCCCGACCTTCCGAATAGTTCGGGATGCACATGACACGCTTCATGAAACCTCCTTCAGTCTCGCGCTGGATCCCAGAGGATCCGCCCACCACGTCCGATATAGGGCCAACTTACCAGAGGGCAATCTATTTAGCGTCTAAATCTCTTCTTCTATTACGACGGCGTGAATCTCCCCGCCAATCGGGTATCAAATAAAAATCACTAATGAAAAAACATTGAAAATCAGGCGAAAACCAGAGAAGGTCTAAAGCAGGGGCCCAGGCGCCCGGTTTAGGGCGGAAAGGAGCAGCTATGAAAGTATTAGAGACCATTGGAAAAACTCCGCTGGTCCAGCTCACAGGGATTGGGGAAGGGCGGATCTATGCCAAGCTGGAGAAGGTCAATCCGGCAGGGTCCATTAAGGACCGGCCGGCCTACTATATGATTCGTTCGGCCATCGAGCAAGGGCAATTGAAAAAAGGAATGAAGCTTGTGGAGCCGACCTCGGGCAATACAGGCATTGCTCTGGCCCTGATTGGTCGGCAGCTGGGCTTTGAAGTCGTCCTGGTCATGCCGGCCTCCATGAGCGTGGAGCGGCGCGCCCTCATGCAGGCCTACGGCGCCAAACTGATTTTGGTAGAAGCGGGCGGTATGCAGGGAGCCGTTGACCGGGCGGAGGCGCTGGTCGCCCAAGGCGGCTATTATATGCCCAACCAGTTTGCCAACCCGGCCAATGCCCTGGCGCACGAGGAGACGACGGGCCCGGAAATCCTCCAGGCGCTCGATGGAATCGGGGCCTTTGTCGCCGGGATTGGAACCGGGGGGACGGTGAGCGGCGTCGGTCGGGCCTTCCAAAAAGCCCATTGCCCCGCCAAAATCATTGGCCTGGAGCCCGCCGAATCCCCACTCATCACCCAAGGGCGAGCGGGCGGCCATCTTATTCAGGGGATTGGCGCCAATTTTGTGCCCCAGAACTTCGATCCTTCGGTGGTCAATGAAGTCATCACAGTGCCGGGGGAGGAAGCGATTCGCATGGCGCGGCGTCTGGCGGCGGAAGAGGGCCTTTCGGTCGGTATTTCCGCCGGGGCCAATGTAGCGGGCGCCTTGTCGCTCCTGGAGCGGGTGTCAGGCGCCATCGTGACCGTCCTACCCGATAGCAATGAGCGCTATCTCTCCACCACCCTCTTTCAAAAGGAGGCCTAGCAGATTGCCTATGAAAAATCGAGATTGGGATCTCCAGGTGGCCTTTGTGCTGGCTCAGGATCCTGCCTGCAAAAGTCGCAGAGAGGCCGAGGAGCTTTATCCCGTCATGACGGCCTTGCGTTATTACGACCGCGCCCACGCCTTCTATCTGGCCGGTGACACCTACCAAGCCCGTGCCCTTTCCCAGGAAGCCAGGGCCAAGACCGGCATCGAGATTCACCCGGGCGCCGAGATTGGCCAGCCCTTTTTTATTGACCACGGCATGGGCGTCGTGATTGGAGAAACAGCCGTTGTGGGCGATTACTGTACCCTCTTTCATGGCGTGACCTTAGGCGGCACAGGCAAAGATGTTGGCAAGCGCCATCCCACGGTAGGCAATCATGTCACCATCGGCGCCGGCGCCACCATACTCGGCCCCATCACCATCGGTGACCACGCCAAAATTGGCGCCGGCGCCGTCGTCCTGCGCGATGTCCCGGCCAATGCCACCGCCGTCGGCGTGCCCGCCTACATCATTCCTCACAGCCCGGAGGAACGGGAAGCGGAGGAAGAACAAGACGCAGTCGAAACCGAGGAAAGCCTCGCCCAGCGTTTCTGCGACCATTAGGTGGGCGAGGCGAGTGCTGTGGAAATACAAGGCAGGCGGGCCGGCCCGTCTGCCTTGCGCATGTTGTTTCAGAAGGAGGAGCCCCCTGCGGGGGCGCCTCTGCTTTGATTTCGTCGTCGGCCGGAGACCGACACCGTTTTGTTTTTCATTGCAGGCCGGAGGCCAGCGCCGTTATGTGGTTGGTCGTTGCTCACGAATAGCGGCACTTCGTCGTTTGTCGCGCGCTCTGGTGTGAATTTGGTGCGTCAAAAACGTTGTTTTGGCATAGTGTAGAGGAAAACAGGCACCCCCCTGTTTTCCTCTACAGCCTTTGCCAACCGCACCAAAAAGCCATCAAAATCGGATCGGAAGGGCGACTCCGTCGCCCCTCCTCTATCAACTACTGCAGTGGAGGGGCAGCCTTCAGCTGCCCTTCCATCCCATCATAAGCAGAGAGCCCCTCAAGCTTAGCTGAGGGGCTTCCTTATCGAAACCGAAGCAGTGGGGCGGCGGTCGCCGCCCTTCCTTACTGACTAAGGGGAGAGGAAATCGGGCCTCACCCCACACTCCTCCACATATCATCCCCTATTGAACCGCGCCAAGCGGGGGCGCCCCCGCCTTCTTTCAAACCGTCCGGC
>CABTYV010000067.1 GCA_902489145.1 uncultured Tissierellia bacterium
ACCAGCTCCCTTCCGTCCTTCAGAATCACCGCCTTGCAAGCCGATGAGCCAATATCTACCCCCATGGTGTAGGTCAATGGATCCACCTCTTCCTGATTACAGGCTCACCTGGTCTGCCAGGGCCTGGAGTGCCGTTTCGATTTGGCCGAATTGCTGGGTTTGCATTTCGATCCCCACCTTGATATGGGGCACATCTGCCTCATCCAGCGCCTTCTTGAGCGAAGGATATTCCATCTCCTCCGGATCGCAGAAGACCATCATGAGCACTACTACGCCCTGGGCGCCGGACTCCTTGGCCAGCTGGGCCACATATTCCCCGCGGCGATTTTGGCTGGAGGCTTCATCGTACAAGAGGACGTCATAGTCCTGAAGCGCCCACTGCTCGGCCAAGGCGCGAATGGGATCGTCCGCTTCCGGCACGTCCACCCGGATGGCCCGCGATTCATGGGCCACATCGTCCGCTGCGATGGCAATCTGGTTGCGATCGAAGATCTCTAAAAGCTCCGGCGCATCACAAATGATGCCGGACGTCACCACCTTGACCCCTTGGAAATTCGAGGGAGGCAAGGCCTGGAGAGCTTCATTGACCTGGTTCAGCAGGGTGGTATGCTCGTCCTTGGGCATGAAGTAGGCGGATTTGAGCACGGCAGAGCGGTTGCGGGCCGAGACGGCCTCCGGATGCTGACCGGCCAATTTCACGAAGAGACGGCGGGCTTTTCGGCTCTCATTGTAAACGCGAATGGCCTCACTGATCTGCTCCTGCGTAATTTCGTGGCCGCAAATTTTCTCCAGGGCGTCCAGGATCTGGCGATACTGGTCCATCATGAACTCTTTGCCATACTCCTTGGTCCGGTTTTGGGCATGGGCCATGAAGATGGTGGACATTTTGTGCTCTTTTTCCATCGCCACGCGGATGTTCTGGCTCATGGGCCGCAGGGTGTCACAAAGCACCGTCAGCAGCACCCCGTCCAGATCGTCTAGGGTCCCATCCAGGAGCATTTCCAAATCCAGCTGGGCTAACGAGCAATAGAAGGAGGTGCAATATTCCCGCGCCATGGAAATGGTCTTATTGTGCGTCCCCCACATCCCCATGGGCACCATGCCAGAAGCATATACCAGCTCCTCCGGCACGTAATAGGGCATGCAGCCGATCACCTTTTTGCCCTCCGACTTAAATTTCTTTAGCTGGTCGGCGGGGTGGTCTGCTACCTTGCGAAAGCTTTGAAACAGGTCCTCTAATGCCATCATTATTGCTCCTCTCTCATCCGGTCCCGACGCTCGGCCATAGCTTCCACCAGGCCCTGAACCCGTGTTTCATACTGAGCGACATTGAAGTTGCGTGGATCCGCCTGGTCCCCGTCAAAGGCCACACAGGGGATCCCTAACTCCTCCGTCCAGCGCCGCTGCATCTCCGGCATGTAGCCCGACCAGGGCTTGCAGGAGCGGTTGTAGTTGACCAGGGCCCCCTCCACTCCGTTTTTCTTCATCAGGTCGCTCCGCCAAGCCACGCCCTCCTCCAGGCAAACCGAGTTTGGCGCCTTGCAGTAGGCTTCCGCCATGGAATCTAAGTCGTCATAGACAAAGCCGAAGGCAGGGGCGTAGACCACGGCGGTCACGTTGAGGCCGTTATCCTTTAAGGGATGGAAGAGGCTGCGCAGGCCCGGCCAGCAGGGGATCCCTTCGAAGAGAATCCGGTACTTTTCTTCAAAAGGCGCCGTCGACTTGCCCTCCTGGCGGTATTGCTCGAGGTTTTGCGCCAGCAGCTCAAACGCTTCCGCCGTCCGCTTCTTGCCGCGGGCCGTGACGATATCGGCCATATGGTTAAAGAGATCGAAGCCCGACATGGGGGACGGCTCATATTGACAGAAATCGCAGACCTTCAGCCAGGCTTTGGAGGTCCGGTTGGCATTGGCACAGACCTCTTCAAACTTTTTCTGGTCAAACTTTTTGCCGGAGATCTGCTCCAGCTGCTTGATCGCGTCCTTAAATTGCCCCTTGATATATTCCTTCTGGGCGGTCGACACCCCAAAGGTGTCCCGGTAGGGGATATCGATCATGATCAAGGGAATATTGTGGGTCCGGGCAATGTTCTCATACCACTTGGTCATGCAGTTGCAGATGTTGTTGCAGCAGAGCACAAAATCAGGGGGCGGTACCCGGCGGGATTCGTTGGTCGTCTCCACGCCCTCGCTATAGGCCAGGGAAATCCGTGCATAGCCACAGATATCATTGTCATAGCCCCTGTTTTCCGCCTCCTGGCACATCCGCTCCCCGTCGTGGCGCGCAGCGATCCCAGCCGCCTGGTTTTCCGGATACACCACCGCCAGGTCAAAGGCCTCTGCCAGCTCGCAGGGGAACTTGGAGGCCGACCAGCCCACCGGCTTGCCCGCCTTCTTATCATCCCAGGCCTTTTGATAGACGTCCGTAACAATATCCTGAAGCGCCTTAACGCCCGGCAGGACCTCTTTTTTCTTTTTTTTCGGGGCTGCCTCCGCGGGTTTTTCCTGCGGATCCGTGGTCATCGTTTTTTCCTGTTGGTCCGTCAAAGTGGACTCCTTTCTTACTTCATTTCCGGGAAATTGGCTTCCTTCAGCTTGATGAAGGATTGGCCGGGGTCGATCTCTTCTCGGATCAATTGAACAAGCTCAGGGCTAGGGCCTTCCATGCGCTCCGCGCGGGACAGATCCACCTCAAAGCCCGTATTTTCCTGAATCATCTCCGGGTTGGAGTAGGGATAGTAGTAGGCCAGATACATCTTCTTCGTCTCCTGGTCAAACTTGAAAATCCCCAGGTCCGTCACCACCATCTGGGGGCCCCGGTCCTCCGGCAGGCCCGCCTTGGCCCGGCTTCCGGGGCCGGTGAGCCAGCCCGGGCTGGTGATGTAGTCGATGTGATCGGAGAAACGACGCTTCTGGTGCTGCATCATGATGATGGTGTTTTGATAGGTGGCAATACCGTTGGCCCCGCCCGATCCGGTAAAGCGGGTCTTGGGCTTGTTGTAGTCGCCAATGCAGGTGGAATTGACATTGCCGTAAATATCAATCTCTGCCCCACCGATGAAGGCGACCATATTCTCCTTGCCATGATGGTAGGAGTTGATTTCATAGCCTACAAAGCGGAAGTTGGGCCACTGAACGGCGCAATGGGACATAAAGCGGTTATCGCCGACCGAGCGCGGCACTTCCTTGGGATCATTGTCCATCAGGCCGGACTCAACGATCAATCGGCAAGACGGCATCACGGCTTTTTTGGCCAGGGAGGCTCCGATCAGAGGCAGGCCCGTCCCCACCGTCACGACCTGATCTTCCTTAATATTAAGGGCAATGGCGTAGGCCTGCATCTCCTGTTTGGTATAGCGGGTGTAATCTTTGGGATCAACTGTCATGAATATTCCTCCTGCTTCCGACTAATCATTGGTTTCCGAGTAACCCAGACCCGGCACGGACAAGAGGTTGGCCAAACGCGCGCCACCAATCTTGTCTAAGAGCTCATTATGATTTTTGATCGAATAGATGTATTTCTCGCAGAAATCTTCGAAGGTCTCGGGGGGATTTGCGGGATCGTAGGTCAGGTTCTTGCGGGCGTAGAAGGCCTTAGCATCCTCCTGATCGGCAAAGCGGGATGCCTGATCGTATTCGCGCAGGGCCTTGGGATCGTTGTCGTAGAAATCATAGCACTGGGAAGGCCAGGCGCCATAGGGGGCAAAGACGACCGCGTCTACGCAGCCGGAGAAAACCTTAGGATCTGAGGGATTTTCACGGATATATTCGTTCGAAACCAGATCTTCACAGGTGACGATGGTCTTGCGGGCCGCCATGGCAATATCCACATCGTGGAATTCATCCCCTAAAATCACACAGGTGCCATCCGGCGAAGCCTGCTGGACATGGATGATGGCCGTATCGAGCCGAGGAACTGGCACGCAGACGACCTTGTCCCCTTCCTTGAAGGGATTGTCGATCTCGACCAGCTTTTTATTATCCACCTTGTCCAGGGTTTTGCGCAATTCTTCACTCATTCCCCACTTGTCCATGAGGGAGGAGCCCTGCATGAGCTTGACCGGCAGGAAGGGAAGGCCCAAAGCTGCTGCGTGAAGCTGGAGCATGAGCACGTCCTGAGAGTAGTCCTCAAAGTTCAATTCGCCCTTTTCAATCGCCGCCCGGAAACGACGAGACACGTTGGTAAATCCGGAGTTGGCCGTATAGCAGTTGATATAGGCCTTGACGCGACCGGCCCCGATCAAAAGGTCCCAGTCGCCGCCGCCCGGTCCCGGCCAGCCCACAAAATCCTTCTGCCCCTGACGGAGGATCTCAAAGACTGCCGCATAGGGCTTGCGGTTGGTGGTAAAACCGCCCAAGCTCAGGACGTCTCCGTCTTCGACGAATTTGGCAATCGCATCCGTCATTGACATCACTTTGTTCATGAAGTTTTCTCCTTCCTTCCATAAAGAACGAATTTCTATACACACGGAAACGACGCCTCAAAGACGTCGTTTCCCTTTTGCCCCATGGATCTACGAAAATAATTTTTGAACGGCTGCTTTTACCTGATCCTCATCGGCTAGATACGGCAGGGTAATGTGGCCCTCTTCCTGATTGCGGTTCCACTCTGCCGCCACTTCCATGGCGTGCTCGTTGCGGGCCCAGGATCTTCTGGCCACCCCGCCCATCACGTCCCAGGACAGGGAGAGGCGAATGATCTCATCCACTTTTTCCGATCCGTCCAGGAGCAAGCCGAAGCCGCCGTTGATGGACTTGCCCACGCCGACGCCGCCGCCGTTGTGGAGGGCAATGTAGGTCATGCCCCGCGCTGCATTGCCCGCATAGCACTGCACCGCCATATCCGCACAGACATTGGATCCGTCCCGAACATTGGAGGTCTCGCGGAAGGGGGAATCCGTCCCGGATACGTCATGATGGTCGCGGCCAATCATGACCGGGCCAATCTTCCCTTCCCGGACCAGCTTGTTGAAGGCCAGGGCGATGTTGACCCGGCCCGCTTCATCCTGATACAGGATCCGCGCCTGCGTCCCCACCACGAGGCGGTTCTTCTCCGCGTCGCGAATCCAGTTGTAATTGTCTCGATCCTGGTAGCGGCGGTTGGGATCAATGGCCTCCATAGCCGCCCGATCCGTCGCGATCAGATCTTCATGCTTGTTGGACAGGCAGACCCAACGGAAGGGGCCATAGCCATAGTCAAAGAGCAGGGGGCCCATGATATCTTCAACATAGGAGGGCCAGATGAAGCCGTCCTTGTCGTCCACCCCGTTGCGGGAGATTTCTTTGACCCCGGCATCATAAATGGCCTTCATAAAGGAGTTGCCATAGTCGAAGAAATAGGTGCCACGCGCCGTCAGCGCTTTGATCAGGCGGAAATGCTGCTTTAAGGTATCATCGACCAGCTTGATGAACTGGTCCTGATCCTCCGCCAGCATGCGGGTCCGTTCCTCAAAGCTCAGGCCCACCGGGCAATAGCCCCCCTCATGGGCGTTGTGGCAGGAGGTCTGGTCGGACAGGAGGTCCACCGGAATCTCATGCTCCACAATATAGTCCAGAAGATCCACGATATTGCCATGGTAGGCA
>CABTYV010000068.1 GCA_902489145.1 uncultured Tissierellia bacterium
GGCCCGCCCATCACCGGATTCCTCCGACTGGGAACAGGCCGATTGTTTTATTTTGTTTCATTGGTTTCTCCTTGTTTTTGCCCCGCGTCCACAGGCTATTCATGTGAGTCAATCGTTTGATCTATATCCGTCTTTTATTCGCCTAAACCAAGATAGAAGCAAGAAAAACGGGTATAGTAAAAGAACCGGCTTTTACCGGATCGATTTCATTTGGATTGTGGGGCGTTTTTTTTGGCGAATTGAACGCTTGAGGCCCCTACATAGAAAGGAATGGTATGCGCACCTACCGAACCCTACTCCCTTTTTTTAAGCGCTATTTCATTCATTATGTGATTGGCGTTCTGGCATTAGTATCCGTGGATTTTGCCAGCCTCCTATTACCCCAGATTTTTCGTCAATTCGCAGACTTGACCACCTCTGGTTTATTAAACCGGGCCAATCTCTTTGGACTGATTGAAAAGCTCCTGGCCATCGGCCTGGTCACGGTGGTGGGACGCTTTGTCTGGCGGACCCAGATCATTGGCTCCGCTCAAAAGATTGACTACGGCCTGCGTGACCAGCTTTTCCGGAAATATCTGAGCCTGGATACGAGCTATTATAATGTAAATCGGACGGGCGATCTGATGGCCCACGCCACGAACGATATCGCAGCCGTTAAGAACACGATGAGCTGGGGTGTGATGATGGTCATTGACTCTCTTTTCATGACCCTTTTCACGGTGATTATGATGATTTCTACCGCTGGGTTAAAAACGGCCGCAGTGGCACTGGTCTCCTTGCCCTTTCTGGTTTTTGCCGTGTCTCGCATTAATAAGCCGCTCAACCGTCGTTCGCGGATTGTACAAAATACATTTGGTGAGCTCACCACAGAGGTTCAGGAGAACCTATCCGGGATTCGCGTGATCAAGGCTTTTGCGATCGAAGATAACCGCTCCGCATCCTTCGAAAAGGTCAATCAAACCTATATGGATCGGGTGATGGACCTCAACCGGGTGGACGGCCTTTTTGATCCGCTGATCAACCTGATTTCTGGCCTGTCTTTTGTGATTTTTCTCTATTATGGGGCAGGACAGGTCCGAGCCGGCCTGATGACGATGGGGGCCTTTGTGGCCATTATTGAGTATTTATTCTTGATTATCTGGCCGCTGATCGCACTGGGCCTGGTAACCTCCAGCTTTCAGCGGGGGATGACCTCCTTGGAGCGTCTGAACGAAGTGTTTCGCGCACAGCCAAAAATTGTCGAAGAGGAAGGCTCCATCGCATTGGACCGCCCCCAAGGCCGGGTTGTATTTGACCATGTTTCTTTTCGCTACGGGCCGGACCTGCCCTGGGTGTTGAAGGACATCTCCTTCGACCTGGAGCCGGGCAAGAGCTTGGCCCTGCTTGGTCGAACCGGGGTAGGGAAAACCACCATTCTCAATCTTTTGCTGCGCCGCTATGATGTGAGCGAGGGGCGCATCCTGATCGACGGGGTGGATATTCGCAATCTTACCCTGGCTTCTATTTATAAAACCTTTGGTGTGGTGGCCCAATCCTCCTTCCTCTTCTCCCGGTCCATTGCAGAAAATATTGCTTTTGCAGAAGAGGAAACGGATCAGGAACGCGTTGAAGGGGCCGCCCAGTTTGCCCAGGTAGCGGGCGATATCGAAGATATGTCGGAAGGCTACGAGAGCCTGGTCGGAGAACGGGGCGTCACCCTCTCAGGCGGGCAGCAGCAAAGGGTCTCCATTGCCCGGGCTTACTACAAGGATGCACCGGTATTGATTATGGATGATTCGCTCTCCGCGGTGGACACCGAGACGGAGTCCCGTATTCTGACTCAGCTGGCCCAGCATAAAAAGGGCTTGATCATGGTCAGTCAGCGAGTTTCGACCGTGGAACAGCTGGATCACATTTTGGTATTGGAGGAGGGTCAGATCACCCAGGAGGGGACCCACGAGGAGCTGGTGGCCCAGGAGGGCTTCTACCAGGACCTTTACCACCGCCAGCTTTTGGAGTCAGAAGCCAACGAGTACAGAAAGGAGGTCCAGCATGTCTAACAAAGCGCCCATTTCTTCTTTTAAGCAGACCAATGATCAAAATCGCTATGCCAACCATCCCATGCTGCGCATCTATTCCTATGCCAAACCCTATTGGCCCTGGTTTTTGCTCGTTTTTGTGCTCATTTTAGCCACCACAGCCATGAGCCTGGCCAAGCCGAAAATCATTCAGATGATCATTGACCAGGACCTATCCGTTATTCGGCAGGGGACGGGGGCAGGCGCGCTTCAGGAGGCCGCCTGGTCACGGATGGTCCAGAAGATTTTGCTTTATTTCGGGATCGTCCTTTTACTCTTCTTTGGGGAGTATGCTCGTTTCTACTTCCTGCAGCGAACCGGACAATGGATCATTCGTTCCATCCGCAGTGATATTTACAACCGGATTCTTGCCCTATCGATGAAATTTTTCGACCACCATGCCATCGGATCGCTCGTGACGCGCGCGACCAACGATCCGGAGTCCATCAATGAAATGTTTACCTCCGTTCTATCCTCCCTGCTCGGCTCTATCACCTCCTTGATCGGGATCGTTGTTATTATGTATGCGATGAATGCCAGGCTTGCGACCTTTGTCCTGGCCCTGACCCCCTTTATCGTTTTGATTTCGGTCGTTTTTCGATCCAAGATTCGGAAGGTGTTCAAAATGGAGCGGGAGACGCTTTCGCTTTTGAACACGAAGCTTTCTGAAAATATTTCGGGCATGTTTGAGATTCAAACCTTTAACAAGCAGGAAGCCATCCATCAGGAATTCGATGAGGTCAATCAAAAATATCGAAAAATTGGCCTTTCGGAGGTGACCTACTTCGCCATCTACCGGCCTGCCATCGAGATTGTGCGTACCTTAGGCTTGACCATGCTGCTCTGGTTCGGCGGCGTAAGTCAAATGAAGGGGCTGGTGAGCTTCGGCGTGCTCTACGCCTTTTTGGACTATATTGAGCGCTTCTTCCATCCGATCATGGAAATGGCTATGACCTTCAATGTTATTCAGTCTGCGATGACTTCTGCCAACCGCGTGTTCCATCTGATTGATGAACCGATCGAAGTGGAAACCGGGTCGAGGCCCGTGCCAGCGGAAGGACTTCGAGGCGAGATTGAATTCGATCATGTATGGTTTCGCTATGACGAAGAGGGGGAGTGGATCCTAAAGGATGTCTCGTTTCATGCTCGCCCGGGCGAATTTGTGGCCTTTGTAGGCGCCACCGGAGCCGGAAAATCAACGATCATGAGCCTGATCTCCCGCTTTTATGATATTCAAAAGGGACGTATCCTGGTCGACGGGGTGGACGTTCGCGCGTATCAGCTCAGCGATCTGAGACGAGCGGTTGGCTTGGTCCAACAGGATGTATTTCTTTTTACCGGGGATATCATGGGCAATATTCGGGTAGGACGGGACTATGTTTCTGCCGTCGATGCGAAACGAGCGGCTGAAAAGGTGCGGGCGGACGCCTTTATTCAAAAATTGCCCAACCAGTATAAGGAAGAGGTGATGGAACGGGGCGCGACCCTCTCTGCCGGCCAGCGTCAATTGTTATCCTTTGCCCGAACCATTGCAGCCGACCCATCCATTTTAATCCTGGATGAAGCCACCTCGAACATCGACACCGAAACGGAGCTTTTGATTCAGGATGCCATTCAAAAAATGGCCAAAAATCGTACCATGCTGGCCGTAGCTCACCGCATCTCGACGATTGCCGGGGCGGATAAGATCATCGTCATGCATCATGGAGAAATCGCGGAAGAGGGGACGCGGGATGAGCTGATTGCAAAGGATGGCCTTTTCCGCGTCCTGTATGAGCTTCAATACCAGACTGGTGCCAAGCGTGTCCAGGAACTTTAATCCCTCAAAATCGGGTCTTCATGTATAATAGAGAAAAAGCAGGATTTTGCGCGAGCAAAGGTCAGGACCGGAACTATCATAGGGAGGAACAGGATGAACCAAGAGGGAAAGAGAGAACGACTTCCGCATCATGAGCGCCTGGAAAATTTATCCTATCAGGCGGCTTTCCGGCATTGCCATGAGGAAGAACGGGCGGCAGAAACCGCTCGGACCACCCTGGCTCGATTAGAAAAATATTCGAACCGCATTGCCCAGATGGATCCTCTGGATCAGAAGAGCCTGGTTTGTTTGGTCACTACCTACCACATCTTGAGTCAGAATGATTTGGAGGAGGACCTGGGCCAGTTGGACGAAAAGACCATTCAAAATGCAGGAAACCTTGAGGCGGATGATCTGGTTTATACCTATAATGCTGTCTTGGATAAGATGGGACCGAAGATGCGGGCCCTATTCCTTTTGGCGGTGCATTTTCGTCTATCTGACCGTCAAATTGCGCAGTTTTTGGACTGTGATACAGACTATATCAGCCGGGCGATTGAAGAGATTTCCGAAAGCCTATCGCGCCTGGTAAAGGACGAGGAGGTGGATCCGGATCTGAGACGGGAGTCTATGCAGCGTGCCTGTAGCTTCCAACTGAAGAGTCTGGTCGATCGCTTGGAGGCCGTATCTAGTCTCAATCCCCGTCCCCTCCATGAACACCGGCGCGTCCGTCAGGAGCTGCGTCCCTCGGAAGGCTCGGCCCAGGAAACTCAGCCGGTCGATTCTGATGTTGCATCAGCGCCCCGTACGCCCAAAATGTCTGAAAGCAAGAAAGAAAATGACTCCCTCTGGGGTGCCCTTCAACAGGGCGATTTCTTCAGCCGCCGGGCGGGTTACTATCTGTCGGGTCTTTTAGCTCTTTTGGTCTTGATCCTCCTGGCCCGCTTCACCATTTTTAAGCCGGCCCCCAAGGAGAAAAAAGTAGCCTCTGAGTCGGTCATCTCACTTGCCTCCCAATCGGAGTCAAGTGAACCGATTACTGCGGAACATCCGATTCCTGCACGTTACTATAGTCACTATGAGAACCTCTTGCTCTTTGTAGATCCGGAAACGGGCATGGTCTATGAATGTCCCAGGGACGGAGCGGTCCGGGAGGTGCTGAATATTTTGCCTGCCATGAAGGATCATGCAGGAATCCACCATATTGGCAAGGTCGAGGAGGTCATCTACCTGGCCTTTATGGACGGCAAGGGAGCAAAAATCTCTGGCCAACCTGCCAAGCTACAGATTGAGCCTTACTGGCAGAAGGTCTGGTTCGAAGGTCAGCTGGAGGGCCTCCCTCAGGTACAGTCGCCCTTTGTTTATAATGGAATCTCCTTTCAGTTTCAGCCCCCCAAGCAGTAGCACACGTCTTTCCATCATTCTCACGATCGGGTCAAAAAAGAGTTGAATTTTTTGGCCCGATCGTGTATTCTATTCGAGTAACGGTTTTGAGCGGGTAGATTTTTTCTGTGCGGTAGTAGCTCAGTTGGTAGAGCACCAGCTTCCCAAGCTGGGGGTCGCGAGTTCGAGACTCGTCTACCGCTTCTGTGTTTTTTCTGATTCAGGAAGCGCAAATTTCAGTGGCGAAGTGGCCAAGTGGTAAGGCAAAGGTCTGCAA
>CABTYV010000069.1 GCA_902489145.1 uncultured Tissierellia bacterium
AAAATGCTTCTTCACGATCATCGGGAGACGATCCCGCATGGTCAACAAAATGGGTGCTCGATAGCTTGCTGCCACCGGACCTGTCACCAGGGAATCTGCGAAGGATTGGCCAGAAGCCAGGAAAGCGCGTTCTGCGTTCGGGAAAAAGCGGCGTGCCAGCTTGACCGCTGTTTCGTAGCGATCCTGCCCGCCGATACGCTCCAGGCAGAAGGGTAGGTCAGACTGAACCTTTTTCGATACGGCTGCTTCGCCTCCCGCAATATAGACCTGGCTGATGCCCAATTCCTTTATCACAGCTGAAATGACTTCAGGAACGCGATCCTTTTGAACCAGGAGGATGGGATAGGCCTTTGAAGCAGCATAGGGGCTGATGGCAAGGGAGTCTGCAAAATCGCTGCCAGTTGCGATCACGGCTTTTCCCGTCCTTCCCACCAGGCTGATGACTTTTTTCGCCACCAGGGCAGCGGTCTCAAAACGATCCGCTCCGCCAATGCGCTCCACCTCCCCGGTGATCGCCTGAACTGCTTCTGCCACTTTTCGGGAAACTGCCAATTCCCGGCCAATGATATAGGCCTTGCTAGCGCCCAGACGAGTGATTTCTGCTGCAGTCCGGCTATCCAAATGATCGGAGTCCGTTAAGAGAATGGGGGCATCCAGCGCTTTCGCCAGGACACTGGCCGTCAAGGCATCGGGGAACAGGTCCTTTCGAACCACAATCACCGAATTGGCCTTCTGGTTAAAGTGTTTGGAAAGATCATTGGCGGTATCGATTCGATCATCCCCCCCGATGACCTCTTTGTCCGTATCAGGCACCGTCGGATTGACCGGTGCTTTTGCCTGCCACAAAGCAAGCACAACCACATCTCCGTTCACCTGAATCGTATCCCCCGGCTGATAAGTTTTCCCGCCGATCGACCAGCCCGCGAAGGTTTTTCCAGTCGGCGGCGTAAAAGCATTTTTCGGCAAGGGGTAGCTTTCATTATTAGACAGTTCTACCGGATCCATCTGGCCGCTTCCTCCATTCGCATCGAAGGAAATGAGCCAATGATCGTTTTTAAAATTGACATCGTAGTTGTTGAGCAAGCTTTTTCTTACCAGCGTTTCATGGGTCACATCTGATTGGGGATCAAATTGAAGATTCGTAAAGTCCTTGTAGTTACTCGGCGGATTCCATTTGCCTGCCGCTGATTGATTTCCGACAAAAAGGGTTGTCGCATCCGTCGTAAGCTTGCGATAGGCGTCCTGATTCGTGATTTTATGGGCATACTCAAAGGGCGAAACGAAGATCGCACCCCCTTGCCCCAACGTAACCAGATTGTTTTTAAAGGTCGTATGATCTTGGATATCCAATTTTACAAGGGGATTCACACCAGTGATATTGCCCTGATCATCTGTCTGCATCCCATTCAGGTAAATGGCCCCGCCAGACGCGACAGCGGTATTGTGCTCAAAAGAACATGCTTTGATCTGAGTGGGATGATTCGCAATATAAAGGCCGCCACCGAAGCCGGATTCACGAGGATTCTTTTGATCATCCTGGGGATGCACCTTACATTGGTTGGCCCGGAAAAGGGTGCCCTCCAGTTCTGTCGGGAAGGCCGTATAGATACCGGCACCAAGGATCGCCTGATTTTGTTCGAAACGAGACTGCTGGATGGAAAGCTTGGCGAAAGCGGGATCCGCGTCCATATCTCCTGCCGTCGTGAGACCGCCTCCATAGGCGGCTTCATTTTTTGTAAAGCTTGCCCCAACCAGGTTCAATTGGCTGTTGCGTCCCACATAAGCTCCCCCACCAAAAAGCGTTTTATTCTCTGTAAAGTGGGTGTTCCCTGTGAATTTTGCCGTAGGTGCCGTAGCTTGTTTGGCGTCTTTATCTGCGATGTAAAGGCCACCACCCTTGCGCCCCGCCTGGTTACGATTAAAAGTGACGTCTTTTCCCTGGAGTGCTCCTGCCTTGTGATAGACCGCTCCGCCAGAAGATCCTGCCTGATTCTCGGAGAAAGTACAAGCCTCCATCGAGCCGCCCTGATACAAATAGAGACTGCCACCAGCGGATCCTGCTTGGTTATTCGTAAAGGACGTATTCTTTGCGAGCATTGTTTTCACAGAACAAATTGCTCCACCCCAGGTTCCTTCATTCTTTAGGAATGTGCACTGCTCCACCGATATTTCGTTCACGGCATAGAGCGCCCCGCCCGTGCTTGCTTTATTTTTTTCAAAAGTAGCATTTTGGATGTCTGCGGTAGATTTTGACCCACAATAGAGCGCGCCGCCCGTCTTAGCTTCATTTTCTTCGAAGCGCCCCCCCGTGACAGTGAGCTTCCCGAGCGCTGCAATGGCGCCTCCATCACTGGTCGAGTGATTATTGGAAAAAAGTCCCCCTTGAATTAAGATTGTTGTCTCAGGTGTCATTCCCTGGATGACCCCGCCCTGTTCTAAGGATTCGTTATTCCGAATGATCACATCATCTTCTACGATTAGAACGGACTGACCCAATAAGGTAATAGCCGGTCCATCCGTCTTCGCCAAATCTTTAAAATTTTGAACCACCGTACCTGAGCCTAAAATCAGTTTTGCATTTTCAAAAATACCCGTGCATTCGGTTTCCTGGTTGCCGTCCAGAATGATATGCTCAGTGCGAATAACACCATCTTTACTGACATAAAAGAGAAGACGATCCCCGGTTCTTTTTAGAGTATACTGATGCCCCGGTTCAGAGCGCAATAAAATATTTACATTGTGCCTGTCCCAAACCGCTTCTTCAGGTGGAACCACGTAATCCTTGTTCATGGTCACCACAAACTGCTGATCCGGTTTTTCCTCATCACAGGCCCCTAGCGCATCAAAAAGCGTCTCATAATCTCCAATCTTTTTTTCCTGGGCCTCCTGCCCCAAGGGATAAGCGGTCACTGTAAAAGGTGACACCACGCCTTCTGCCCTTGAAAAATGGGGGAAGAAGAGCAAGATGCTCGCAAGCAATACGAGCCCAAGCGTCCATCGTTTTTTCATTTGATACCGTCCTTCCTTTTTCGGATTTCCTTGTACCCACTCCCCACTTGCATTTGATCTCTTTTATGGGCTGATCAGATGTCTGTAGAGTCAAATCGCGGGGTTGGTCAAAACCCTTGGTTTGCTGTTTAAATATATTATAACGTTTTTTGGTTAATCATATGATAACATTTCGCAATGATGCTCCTTTAAATATTTTTGTTGACTTTTTTTCATTCTATTTTTATAATCTCTTTGAGTTAGTATTAACTAACATCAAGAGGTCAATGAAATCCTAAAGGAAGCGATTTACCAGGTTGTTTTTAAGGAGGAAAAACGCCATGCCCATCGAAGAAAAAATCGTTCGCTGTGCCGCCCCTACCTTATTGGGCCTAAAGGTAGCAAATCTCATCAATTTGGATCGTAAAATCTCTGATGAAAAGGCGATCTCCTACTGTCGAGCGGTTTTGAGCCAAGCAGGCCTTTGCTTACATATTCTTTCAGAAGGTCCTCAGCGTCGACTCGTCCTCCTCTACCGATCTTCTGCCCTCCAGAAGCTTTTAGATGAAAAACAAGTACAAGATTTTTTATCTCAATATGGTTATGATGATTTTTTTCTGCCGTCTTGTTTGGATAGGCTAACAAAACATTGCTCCTTTCAGGGCAACGCAAACGATTATTTTCCTCATGAAATTGGCCTCTTTTTAGGCTATCCCCTGGCCGATGTGAGAGGCTATATTGCCAACCGGGGCAAGGGAGCAAAATTGACCGGTTATTGGAAGGTATACGATGATGTCGCTAGTGCCGCTCATGTTTTTTCAGAATTTAAGCGCTCCTCTCGTAATTTAACCGAGCGTTATTGCGCCGGAGCCAGTTTAATGGAGCTCTCCGTTGCCGGCTGATTGGCCAATGAGTATTGATAATCAATTTTCTTGATATGGGATCTACTCTTTTCGGTAACGATGTCTGCAGCAAATGGTGCTGTAGACTTAAAATAAATAAGGAGGAAAAATGAAAAAAATTGCAGTAGTCTATTACAGTATGACCGGTAACACGGAGGCAATGGCCGAAGCGGTGCGAGAAGGTATTGAGGCGGGTGGCGCAGAAGGAATTCTTTTCACTTCTGCTGATTTCTCCGCAGACCTGCTTGGCGATTATAACGCCATCGCTTTTGGATGTCCTGCCATGGGCAACGAGGAATTAGAAGATACAGAATTTGAACCCCTTTTTGCAGCCTGTGAACAAAAACTGGGCAATAAGCCGATTGCCCTATTTGGCTCCTACGAATGGGCAGATGGCCAGTGGATGCGAGATTGGGAGGAACGCTGCAAAGACCTAAACCTCAACGTGCTTGCTACCACCATTGCCTACGATCATCCTGATGATGCAGCACAGGAGGCTTGCCGAAGCCTAGGTCGTACCCTGGCCCAAGCCTAACCGCCTTCAATCTTCTGAATCTAGCATAAAGAAAAGGGGCCGCATGATGCGGTCCCTTTTCTGATTGGAGGCAGGCGGCTGGCTTAGGTCCGCCTTGCTAGGCTTACTTCTAGAAAATAGACAGCTTACAGTGAGGAGCGGCTTATTTTTCCCCACCCAGTTCTCGATCAATGATCATCTTGGCCGAGATGTTATCTCCCGCTAAGGTGAACTGATCCACAATCTCGCGCGTGATATCTTCTTCTTCGGTCTGCTCTGCGATAAACTGATGCATAAAAATCTCGGTTGCATAGTCATCCGCCTGCTTGGCCAAATCATGAATCCTGTAAATGCGCTCTGAAACCTTTTGTTCATGAGACAGAACAGCTTGTGCTACCTCGATCGGCTCTTTCTCATGAACCTCAGCCATCTCAATGGTCCGCAATGTCGGCTTCACACCCCGCTTGTGCATGTAGCTGATAAACTGCTTTGCATGATCCAATTCTTCCTCATGATGGGCCGCTAACCAAGCAGAATACCCCTTGTAATTGCAGTCCTCCATGGCCAGAGATAGGCCTAAGTAAAGATAACCAGAATAGAGTTCAAAATTCAGCTGATCATTTAACGCCTCGATTACTTTTGGATCCATCACTCCTCCTTTCTACCTTCAAGCTATTCCCACATCATGAATGTGAGAACTTTTGTATCAATAGTTAGTTTTAGCTAACTTCTTGCTGCCCGTTTGTTAGTCTCTGCTAACTGGATCTATTATGACTGACGTGGATAAAAAAGTCAATATTTTTTTAGCGAACCTTTGACTCAAGCCAGACAGGATAATAAATAATAAGTCATCATTTGCTATTATTTTTTCCTAAAACTTGCTTGACCATAATCGCTAGTGAAACACAAGCTCGCTCAAAGCATCCAAAACACTAAAAAAGCGCCCCCGGCGGGGCGCGTCTGCTTTGATCCAATCGTCGGCCGGAGGCCGACACCGCTTTGCTTTGTCTGCCGAGCCA
>CABTYV010000070.1 GCA_902489145.1 uncultured Tissierellia bacterium
CCTGATGGGCACCCAGTAAGACCAGCTTGGAGGTGGTGGAGCCGGCATCAATGCCCAAATAGGTCGGACCGACATAGGTCTCCAGGGCGCTTTCCGCAAAATCAGATCAATTGTCCGGTGGTCTGCGGCTTTCCGGAGGTGGTGGAAAATAACGTAGAAAGCCTGAAGAAAGCGCAGGTCACCTACCTCCACCCCTTCCTGTCCTTCCGGGACTGCAAGGGCTTAAAAGAACGCCTGGTTGCGATCTTCGAACGCTTTACCGTACGGGGTAAAACCTATCATCTGCCCAAAAAGCGGATTGAAATGGCGGTCGAGGCCGCCTGGGCGGAGCAGGCTAACTTTAATGAAGATATCCGCCGGGAGGGCGCCCTTGCCTTGCAATGGGTCCAAAAGACCGGCCAAAAGGGCATTGTCCTCTCCGGTCGGCCCTACCATGTGGATCCGGAGGTCCATCACGGCATCCCGGATCTGATCAATTCTATGGGCCTGGCGGTGCTCTCCGAGGACGCGGTGGCGATGAATGCAGGGGATACCAAGGCCCCCCTCCGAGTGCTGGACCAGTGGGTGTATCATGCCCGTCTCTACCGCGCCGCAGCTTATGTAGCGGAGCATGACCAGCTGGAGCTCATCCAGCTCAACTCCTTCGGCTGCGGACTGGATGCGGTCACCACGGATCAGGTCCAGGAAATTCTGGAAGAGAAGGGGCGGATCTATACGCTCTTAAAAATTGATGAGGTATCCAATCTGGGCGCTGTCAAGATCCGGATCCGCTCGCTGCTGCAGGCCCTGGATCATGCCCAGAAGGCCGGTCTACGCCTGGTTGGACACAAAGAAAAGAGCAAACAGGCCAAGGCTTCCTTTACGAAGGATATGCGGAAGGATTACACCATTTTGGTTCCGGCCATGGCCCCCGATCATTTCGAAATATTGAAGAGTGCCATGGCCTCCGAGGGCTTCCGGATGGACTTTTTAGACCGGGTCAATTCGGCCACGATTGAGGCTGGCCTCAAATATGTCAATAACGATTCCTGTTATCCCTCGATTACGGTGGTGGGTCAGATGATGGAAGCCCTGGAGTCAGGTCGCTATGACGTCAACCGAGTGGCCCTCCTGATGACCCAGACGGGCGGGGCCTGTCGGGCCTCCAACTATGTAGGCTATATCCGAAAGGCCTTAAGCGATATGGGCTATCCCCAGGTCCCGGTCATTGCCCTTTCCCTGCAGGGTATCGAGTCTTCCCCCGGCTTTCGCATCACGCCCCGGGCGCTCCACAAGGGGGTCCTCTCCATATTGGCGGGGGACCTCATTATGCGCTGCTACAATGCCACCGTTCCCTACGAGCGCGAGGAGGGGGAGAGCTTAAAATACAAAAGGATCTGGCTGGAGCGCTTTGCCCGCTTCGTCCAAAAGCCCTCGCTTTTGGAATGGCGCCGGAGGGTCCGGTCCTGTGTGATGGATTTTGACCAGATCCCCAGACGCCCCATCCGCAAGCCGAAGGTGGGGATTGTAGGAGAGATTTTGGTCAAGTATCTGCCGGAGGCCAATAACCACCTCCAGGATCTGCTGATGGCAGAGGGCGCTGAGGTGGTCATTCCGGATCTGATGGACTTTTTCCTCTACTGTATGCGCAATGCTGTCCACAAAAAGGACCTCCTGGGCAGCTCCCGGCGGGTGGCCGCCCTTTCCCAGCTGGGGGTGTTTCTAATTGAACAATATCGCCGGCCGCTGCGTAAGGCGCTGAGCGCCTCCCATCATTTTGACGAAATGATGCGGATCGAGGAGATCGAAGCCTACGCGAAGGAGCTGGTCTCCCTGGGCCATCACTACGGCGAAGGGTGGCTGTTGACCGGGGAGATGATTGAACTGATTCATGAAGGGGCCCCCAACATCGTCTGCATTCAGCCCTTTGGCTGCCTGCCCAACCACATCACCGGAAAAGGCGTGATGAAGGCGGTACGGGACCATTATCCCTCGGCCAATGTGGTGGCGATCGATTATGATCCAGGCGCTTCCGAGGTAAATCAGATTAACCGGGTAAAGTTAATGATGACAGCAGCAAGAGAGGCTATGGAAGAAAAAGGAGGCATCCGGCATGGCTGATGAAAAAAAGGGGACCGAATCAGCAAGAGGAAAAAATCGGCGCAAGGAACGCAAGGACGAGCATATCGAGCAGTACCTGCAGACCAGCTATAGCGGCGACAGCCTGTTAGATGAGGTCTATTTGGAACCCGTATCCCTGCCGGAGCTGAGCCTAGCGGAGATTGATAGCCGCCTTTCCTTTTTGGGGCGAACCATCTCCTTTCCATTTATGATTAACGCCATGACGGGCGGGACGGAAACCACCCGGGCCATCAATCAGAGCTTGGCCAGGCTCGCGCGCAAGGCGGGCATCCCCCTGCAGCTGGGCTCCATGCGGATTGCCCTGGAGGATGCCTCGAGCCTGGATTCCTTCCGGGTGGCTCGAGATGAGATGGGCAAGGAAGGGATCCTGCTGGCCAATATTGGACCGGACGCCACGGTGGAGGAGGTGGCCACCATTATGGAGGCCATCGAGGCAGATGGGGTGGGCATCCACCTCAATGCCCACCAGGAGGCGGTTCAGGAGGAGGGCCAGCGGGACTTTCGAGGCTGGAAAGCTCGCCTGAAGGAAATCGCACAAGCCTTTCCGGGCAAGGTCATTGTCAAACAGGTGGGATTGGGTATGGATGTAGCAACCCTTCGTTTTTTAAACGACCTTCCCCTGGCCTATGTGGATATCTCAGGAACGGGCGGGACCAATTTTTTTGAAATTGAAGACCTCCGCCTCCTGTCGGAGGATTTTACGGAGTTTTACGGCTGGGGCATCCCAACGGCTCAAGCCATCCTATCGGGGCGGACCCATTGTCCCAGGCAGGCCCTGATTGCTTCAGGCGGGGTCCGGACGGCGACAGACCTCCTCCATGCCCTGGTGTTAGGCGCGCGGATGGGGGCCGGATCGGGCGAGCTCCTGCGTTTCTTGCTCAACGGCAACGAGGCGTATGCGGATCAATATCTCACTGAATTGCAGGCCCATTTCCGGCTGGCCATGGCTTTTATGGCCTGTCGCACGCTGGAGGAGCTGCCCCGCTTACCCTACCGCCTTTTGGGCCGGCTGGGGGAGCTTCAAACCGCCCCCCTGCGCGGAAGCCTTCCGGAGTAGTAAAGAAGAGAGGACTGGATTTTTATCAGCGGGGTCGCTACCATATATAGAGGATTGAGTAGGTATAAAGCATCCGGCGGACCCGAAGGAAGCGGAGGATGTAGACGCTGAAAGAGCAGAAGGGAGGAGTAAGCGTGGCAAATTTGAAACGACCGCAAAAAATAGAGGCCAACAAAAAAAGCCGGGTGGATCACGTCATTGCGGTGATGTCTGGCAAGGGAGGCGTGGGCAAGTCCATGGTGACCGCCCTTTCGGCCCTGGCCAGCGAGCAGTCCGGCTGGCGCAGCGCCATTTTGGATGCCGATATCACCGGCCCCTCCATTCCACGAGCCTTTGGCCTTGGAAAAGGGCTGGAATATCAGGACAAGGAGCCCCATGCCCGCCAAACCAATTCGGGCATTCAGGTGGTTTCCACCAATCTGATTCTGGAGCACGAGGAGGATCCCATTCTTTGGAAGGGGCCCATGGTGGCCCAGGCCATCCATCAATTCTGGACGGATGTGGTCTTTCAAAATGTGGACTTCCTGTTTGTGGATATGCCGCCTGGCACCGGGGATGTTCCCTTGACGGTCTTTCAAAGCCTGCCCATTGACGGGGTGATCATCGTGACGACCCCGCAGGATCTGGTCTCCATGATTGTGGCCAAGGCGGTCAACATGGCTCAAATGATGGGCATACCGATTGTGGGCATGGTGGAAAACATGGCCTACTTTGAGGCACCAGACACGGGGAAACGCTATGAGGTATTTGGCCCCTCCAGGGCGAAGGCCCTCTGCCAGGAAAAAAAGATCCCCCTCCTCGCCCAGCTCCCCATCCAGCCGGATCTCGCACGCCTGATGGATGAGGGCAAAATCGAAGAAGCAGATACCCGTCCCTTCCGGGAGCTGGTTCGGCGCATCGAGGAGATGACCGGCAAGAAAAGATAACCTAGATAGGCACCCAGTAGAAAAGAAAAGATTCAGGAGGATCCTATGCATCAGTTAGAAGAGCGGGCGATTAGCAGCCTGCGAATGCTCAGCGTCGATATGATTAATCAAGCCAATTCCGGCCATCCCGGCCTGCCCCTGGGGGCCGCCCCCATGGCCCACACCCTTTTCACCCGGGTGATGCGGCAAAATCCCGCCGACCCAAGCTGGTCCAACCGGGACCGCTTCGTCCTATCGGCCGGTCATGGATCCGCCCTGCTCTATTCACTGCTTCATATTTCGGGCTATCCTCTGCCCATGGACGAGCTGAAGCGCTTCCGCCAGTTTGGCTCAAAAACGCCGGGCCAATCGGGGCGCCATGGACAGCCGCTGTGCCCTCCTTCGGAGCCCCGTAGCCGATAATGGTTTTGACCTCAATCAGGGTCGGCTTCGCTTGTTCCTTTTGTGCCTCGAGCAGGGC
>CABTYV010000071.1 GCA_902489145.1 uncultured Tissierellia bacterium
AGGCGATCCGGGATCTGGGGCTTAAGACCGACCGGAGGATCCGGGTGCTTTTCGGCACAAACGAGGAAAATGGATCGGCCTGCGTTAAGCATTATGTCACCTCCGGGCAGGAGCTGCCGGTGATGGGCATCACCCCGGATGCAGAATATCCGCTGATCTTCTTCGAAAAAGGCATGACGGATGCCATCATCGGAACGCCCTCCTTCCAGCAGGGGGCCATTCCGGTCCTCCATTTTTCGGCAGGTACGGCCTTCAATGTGGTGCCGGACCGGGCCGAGCTGGTCCTGGCGGGTAGGCTTGAGCTTACGGCAAGTGAGGATCTGACGGTGGAATACGAAGGGGATCAGACCCGCATCGTGGCCAAAGGCGCCTCTGCCCATGGCTCCATGCCTCAGAAGGGGAAGAACGCCATTGTCCGTTTGATGGAAGCGGTACAAACGCTGGGTATCGGGGGAGATTTTGACCGTCTCTGCCGGATGATCATCGAAAAGATTGGAAAGGACACCCAGGGCAAGCAACTGGGCGTCTACTATCAGGACGATGAAACGGGCGAGACGACGGTGAATTTGGGCATGGCCCGACTTGAAAAGGACCAGCTCTTCTTCACACTGGATATCCGTTATCCGAAAAATGGTCGGCATGAGGAGGTGGAAAAAGCCCTCCGTGAAGGAGCGGAAGCCTATGGCTTGACGCTCCTGGACCGCCGTCCCACCGATCCTTTATATGTGGAGCAGGATAGCGAATTGGTGGTGCGCCTTTTGAAGGTCTACCGGGAGATGACGGGCGACCAGCGTCCCCCTCTGGCCATCGGCGGAGGCACTTATGCGAAGGAAATTCCCAACATGGTAGCCTTTGGCCCCATGTTTCCAGGCGACCCCCAGGTAGAGCACCAGCCTGATGAAAAGATCGCCGTGGATAAACTGATGAAGGCCATTACCATCACGGCCCAGGCCATGCTGGCCCTGGCGCAGAACTAGGAAGGGCTTTTAGAAGGCCTTTTTAACAATCGTTCAGACAAAAAAAGACCTTGCATGCGCAAGGTCTTTTTCCTTCCGAAATCGGACAATCCAATCAGAAGTCGCCTCCGGCCCCATTACAGGGCTTTTTTCACGGCCTCTAAAGCTGCCTCCAAATTGGGCAGATTGGTATTTTGTTCCACATATTCCACATAGATCAGCTTGTTGTCCCGATCGACCACAAAAATCGAGCGATTACAGAGCTTGAGCTCATTGATCAGGCAACCGTAGTTGGTGGCAAAGGAATGTTGCTGGTAGTCCGAGCAGATGATGCCGTTTTCTACCTGATGCGAGGAGCAGAAACGGGCCTGGGCAAAGGGCAGGTCCATAGAAATCGTCATCAAAGCGACCTGGTCGCCCAGCTTACCAACCTCTGCGTTGAACTGCATGGTTTGCATCTCGCAAACCGGCGTATCCAGGGAAGGAACCGCTGAAAAGATCTTGATTTTGCCATCAAAATCCGCCAGGGTCACTTTTTTCAGGTTCATATCGACTACATCAAAATCAGGCGCTTTCATCCCGACCTCTTGTTTGGTGCCCAACAGGGTCAATTCGTCTTCCCCCATCTTAAATCCATTACGGCGCTCCATAATTTCCTCCTTTTATTTATGAACTATAGTAAAATATACCCTGTGGCCTTCTTTCAGCCACGTTCTATTCATGTATACCCAAACAAGCACAATCACGCAGAAAGATCCCGGACCCACTCCAGGAGAGGGAGCAGGGCGGGCGCGCAGGTGCATTTCGAGATCCGACCAGGCAGCTTTCCAGCCGGAAGAGAGGAAAGGAGATATGATGGAACAGATTGAATTGGTGGGGGTGTCCAAGTCCTTTGGTGAAGAGCGGATTTTGGATCACCTGAATCTCTCTATTATAGAAGATGAATTTTTAACCCTGCTGGGACCGTCCGGCTGTGGAAAGACCACGACCCTGCGGATTATCGGTGGCTTCACCGAGCCGGACGAGGGTCAGGTGCTTTTCCATGGCAAGGACATGACCCACTTGGAGGCCCACGAGCGTCCAGTTAATACCGTGTTTCAGCAATATGCCCTTTTTCCCCATTTAAATGTGTTCGACAATGTAGCTTTTGGCTTAACGATGAAGCGTCTGCCCAAGGCGGAAATCCGCCAGCGGGTGGATGCTATGCTGGAGCTTTTGGATCTGTCAGGCTTTCAGAAGCGCACCATTGACCGCCTCTCCGGGGGGCAACAACAGAGAATCGCGATCGCACGCGCGCTGGTCAATGAACCGGAGGTCTTGCTCTTAGATGAGCCCTTGGCGGCCCTGGATGCCAAGCTCCGCCACGATATGCAGATTGAACTGAAACGGATCCAGAAGGAGACGGGGGTCACCTTTGTCTTTGTCACCCATGACCAGGAAGAGGCACTGACCATGTCAGACCGGATCGTGGTGATGAATCAGGGTCACATTCAGCAGATCGGCCGGCCAATTGATATCTATAACGAACCGGTCAACCGCTTCGTGGCGGATTTTATCGGCGCCTCCAATATCGCCGAGGGAGTGATGGAGGCGGCGGATTGCGTTGCCTTCTCCGGCCACGCCTTTACGTGCGTAAAGGAGGATTTTACACCGGGAGAGCGGGTGGATGTGGTGATTCGCCCGGAGGATGTGGAGCTGGTCCCACCCCGTGAGGGGATGCTGCAGGGGGAAGTGCTGACCTCTCTTTTTAAGGGCGTCCATTATGAGATGCGCATTCGGGTGGGGGATGAAATCTACCTGGCCCAATCGACGAAGACCCAGCCGATCGGGGCGACCGTGGGCATCTATATTGACCCGGAAAATATTCAAAATATGCATAAATCCGACCTGCCCCATAACAATCCCAGCCGGTCGACCTCGTTAAGGGATCGTCTGATCTTTGGGGAGGAAGGGGAGGTCCAGGCATGAAATCCTTCCGCCGTATGAGCAGTCCCTATTATCTTTGGGGGGTTGTCTTTGTTTTAGTGCCGCTGGTGATGACCTTTTCCTATGCCTTTAGCGAAGCAGGGCATTTTTCGTTGACGAATTTTGCCCGCTTCCTCTCCGGCCCGGCGCTGCCGACCCTCTTTAAGTCGCTTCGGATTGCCGTGATTTCCACCCTGCTCTGCCTGGTCCTTGGCTATCCCATGGCCTTTTTGATCTCAAAAAGTCAGGCGCGCTACCGCAGCATTGCCCTCACCCTGATCATCATTCCCATGTGGATGAATTTTTTGCTCCGCACCTATTCCTGGATGACCCTTTTGTCCCGTAAGGGGTTACTATCCACCCTGCTCGGCTTTCTGGGCCTGGGCCCTCTCGACGTGCTTTATACGGAGGGCGCGGTGATTTTGGGCATGGTCTATAACTTCTTGCCCTTTATGATCTTGCCCATCTATACGGCCCTGCAAAAAATGGATCATAGCCTGGTGGAGGCGGCTGCGGATCTCGGGGCCAATAAGCTTTCCTGTTTTCGGCGGGTGATCTTCCCGCTCTCCTTGCCCGGGGTCGCCTCCGGCATTTCCATGGTCTTTATTCCGGCCATTTCGACCTTTGAGATCACGACCCTGTTGGGGGGCAATAAGTCCAATCTCATCGGCAATGTGATCGAACAACAATTCACCGTCACCGGCAATTGGCATTATGGCTTCTCCATGGCGGTGATCCTGATGATTTTTCTGCTCATTTCTCTGTTTTTTTCCGGCGATGAGGAAGAAGCGTCAAAAAAGAAGGGGGGCCAGGTATGAAAAAGGGACTCAAACGCTGCTACATGGGGCTCATTTATCTGTTTCTCTATGCCCCCATCCTGGTGCTGATCCTTTTTTCCTTCAACGAAGGGAAGAGCCGGGGCCACTGGACGGGCTTTTCGCTCCACTGGTATCAGTCGCTCTTTGAAAATGAAACCATTCTGATGGCCGTGCGCAATACCCTCCTGGTGGCGGTGATTGCGACGATTGTTTCGACCTGCATTGGGACCCTGGGGGTCCTGGCCTTCTACTACCAATCAGGCCGGATGAAGAAGGGACTGACCGTCCTCAACCAGGTGATTATCATCAACCCGGATATTGTCACGGCCGTTGGCTTTATGGCCCTCTACCGGCTCTTTCACCTGACCTCCGGCTTTAGCACCCTCCTGCTGTCCCACATTGGCTTTTGTGTGCCTTATGTGGTGCTTTCCATCCTGCCCCGCCTGAGGGCCATGCCCAAGGCGCTGCCTGAGGCGGCCATGGACCTGGGGGCCAGTCCCGCCCAGACCCTTCGCTATGTCATCCTGCCTTTTCTCAAGCCCGGGATCATTTCCGGGGCCCTGATGGCGTTTACCATTTCAATCGATGATTTTGCCATATCCTTCTTCACCACCGGCAACGGTGTCGATACCATTTCAACGCTGGTCTATTCCATGGCCCGCCGGGGGATCAATCCGGAGATCAACGCCATGTCAACCCTGCTTTTTGCGGCCATGCTGGTCCTGCTGCTGACCATCAACCGGCGGAAGGAAGGGGGGGAGGGACTCCTATGAAAAAATTCCTTCAAAGAGCGAC
>CABTYV010000072.1 GCA_902489145.1 uncultured Tissierellia bacterium
CCAGCAAGCGCGCCAGCCAGCGTGCTTGCCAGAACGCTTGCCAGCATGCCAGCAAGCGCTCCATCCTGCGGCCAGAACGCAAATCACCGGCCAGCACGCCAGCAAGCGCGCCAGCCAGCGTGCTTGCCAGAACGCTTGCCAGCATGCCAGCAAGCGCTCCATCCTGCGGCCAGAACGCAAATCACCGGCCAGCACGCCAGCCAGCATGCCAGCCAGAACGCTTGCCAGAACATCGGCCAGATTGCCGGCTAGAACACAAATCACCGGCCAGCGCGCCGGCCAGCACGCCAGCCAGAACATCGGCCATCCTGCGGCCAGAACGCAAATCACCGGCCAGAACGCCAGCCAGCATGCCAGCCAGCGCGCCAGCCTGCGGCCAGAACACAAATCACCGGTCAGCACGCTGGCCCGCTTCCAGATCAGAGCGCAGTTCGGGCTTGGCCAGGAGGCGGTCCAGCAGACTGTCATAGATGGGGGCGGAGCGCAGGGAGAGGGCGACATAGTAGGAGATCACGACGACCAGACTGAGGGCCCAGAGGTGTTTGTAGGTCGAGGTCATTTCCGAGACCAGGACGACCGAGAGCAGGGGGCTGCGCACGACGGAGGCCAAAATGCCGCTCATGCCCAGGATGAGGAAGTTGACGTAATAGGCATCCAGCCGCAGGCCTTTTTGCAGGAGCCAGAAGACGAGGCCACCGCAGGCGCCGCCGATGACCAGGACGGGCAGGAAGATGCCACCCTGGACCCCGGAGCCGTAGCAAAAGGTGGTGTAGAAAAGCTTGATCAAAAGAATGAGACTGAGGGTTTTGAGATCAACCAGGCCCAGAGCCATCTTTTCTAGCACATTGTGGCCACCACCCGTCATGTCTGGAACCAGGAAGCCGATGACAAGGGCAATGCCCATGAGGAGGGCATAGCGCAGGACGGGGCGGCCCAGGGCTGCGAACAGATCCTGGAAGCGGAGAATGAGCTGGTTATAGAGGGCGCCTACCAGGCCGGTCAAAAAGCCGATGAGGATGGGGACAAAGGCCAGGGCAATGGGCAGGCTTTCGACCGCCGCAAAGCGAAAGGCGGTTTCCTGGCCTAAGAGGAGGAAGGAGACCGCATTGGCCACGCAGGAGGCGATCAGGGCCGGCAATAAAATCTGGTGGCTATAGCGTTTGTGGAGCTCTTCGATGGCAAAAATGCAACCGGCCAGGGGGGCATTGAAGGCGGCCGCGAGGCCAGCCGCGGCACCAGCGGTGAGGAGGGTTTTTTCCTCTTCGGGCGAGCGTTTGAGGAGGTGCGCCAGCTTTTTGGCGCCCGCGCCGCCCATCTGGATGGATGGCCCCTCGCGACCGAGCGAAAAGCCGATGAAACTGCCCAGGCCGCCTCCGACAATTTTGGAGCAAATCGTGGGGCCGGCCGCCATATCAAATTGGCCGTGAAGCTCGCCTGCGATTTGGGGAATGCCAGATCCGCCGGAGAGCGGGGCCCATTTTAGGAGCCAGTGGATAATGAAGGCGATGCTCGCGGCAAGGGCCAAGGCTACAAAAAGAGCGCGGGGCGTGGGGGCCTGATAGAGCCAGGCGCGCAAGGGGCCAATTTGATGGATCAAAAAGCGATAAAAGGTTGAAAAAAGCCCCGCCAGGCCGCCTACCAACACGGCATCTACCATGGACCGAAAGATCCCCGTTTTTTGTGTTTCCTCCATCTTTACCCCCTTGTGATTCAATCGCCTCATTTTCATTCCGACGGACGGTTCATTTCTATTGACCCTGCTATCTTACCACAGGCCGATGGGAAGAAAAAAGTGTGCTACAATAGCAGGCATAAGGATAGAAGGAGTTTGCAGGAGGATGCGCAGCGCCCTGGCGCCGCTGGGCCCGATGGCCCGAGCGCTGCGGACGCTTTCGCTGGTGCGATGAGGAGGAAAAGAGGAGTGAAACGATTTACCCCGGACCTGCTGGAGCAGGCCCTGCGCTTGGGCAAGCTATTCACAAAAGAAGGGAAGGTCGCTGACTATATCCCGGAATTGTCCAATCAGGATCCCGATTTGCTGGGCCTGGCCGTCTATGAGGAGGGGGAGCTGCACTCGGTGGGCGATGCCCGCGTGCCCTTTACCATCCAGTCGGTGGTCAAGGTGGCCCTCTATTCCCTGGTCCTGGAGCATTATTCCATGGAGGAGCTGCGGGCCTATGTGGGCGTCCAGCCTTCCGCCAAACCGTTTAACTCGGTCATTGAGCTGGAGCTTTCGGACCGAAATGTCCCGGTCAATCCCTTCATCAATGCCGGCGCCATTGTGTCGGTCTATTTGATTTACCGCGTCTATGGGGAGCGGGCCTATGACGTCATCAGCGAGCGGGTCAGCGATTTGATCGGCCGACCGGTTTCCTTCTCCGAGAAGGTAAAAAACTCCGAGTCTCAAACCTCCTACGGCAACCGGACCCTCATTTACCTGATGCTCTCCTGCCACATTCTCCCGCCGGATTTGCCCGTGGAGTTCATTTTGGACCTCTACTTCAAAGCCTGCTCCTTCCTGGTCACCTGCGAGGATTTGGCCCTTTTCTCCTTCACCCTTTCTAATCAGGGCATCGATCCCCAGGGCCGGCGCATCATGGAGGCAGGTCACGCCCTCACCCTGCGCTGCCTCATGGCGACCTGCGGCACTTATGATTACAGCGGAGAATTTGCCATTCGGGTCGGAATGTCGGCCAAAACTGGCGTGGGCGGCGGCATTCTGACGGCCTCCCCTTCGCCCTATGGGCTGGCTATTTTTGGACCCGCCTTGGACATCCATGGCAATTCCTATGCCGGCATCCGGGTGCTCGAATTTCTCTCCGATGCGCTGACCCTCACCATTTATTAGGTTGGAGGATTGGAGGGGTTGACAGGCTGCTGCACCCGATTCAAATCTGATGAAATGAAAGGAAGTCTTCCCGATGAAATTTTTAGTTTCCTGGATTGCCAATGCCCTCTCGCTTTGGCTCCTGGACCTGCTTTTTTCCGGCATTCACTTTGCGGATACCAAGGCGCTGATTCTCACCGCCCTCGTCCTGGTGCTGGTCAATGCTTTTCTGAAGCCGGTCCTAAAATTGGTCACCGTTCCGATCACCTGCCTGACCCTGGGCCTTTTCCTTTTGGTGGTCAATGCCTGGGTGCTCATGATTGCCTTCCATTTTTCCGGCATTCAGACCCTCACCTTTGGGACCGCCTTTTGGGCCAGCATTGTCCTGAGTATTGTGAACCCCTTGATCCTCCGGCTTTTTGGCGAGAAGGTTGAGAATTGATCGAAAAGTAAAAAGAGCGGGCTGCCATCGAATGGGCAGCCCGCTCTTTTTTATTTTATCAGCGCATTGCTTAGGCCTGGGGCACCTTTTTCTTTAATAAGCCCAGGAGCAGGGCCGCAACGAGGGAACCGGCCACGATTGCGACCAGGTACATGATGGGATTTTCAACCACTCCGATGACCCAGATGCCGCCGTGGGGGGCCCGCAAGGAGCAGTTAAAGAGCATGGAGAGCATCCCGGTCAGGGCGCTACCGACCATACAGGAGGGAAGGACCCGCAGAGGATCCGCAGCCGCAAAGGGGATGGCGCCTTCGGTGATGAAGGAGAGGCCCATGATGAAGTTGGTAGGGATGGACTGACGGTCCTTGGCGGTAAATTTGTTTTTAAAGAAGAGCATGGCCAGGGAGAGGGCCAGGGGCGGCACCATACCGCCGGCCATGACCGCGGCCATGACGGCGGAGGAACCGGACGCCAGGGACGCCGTCCCGAAGACGTAGGCGGCCTTGTTGATCGGCCCACCCATATCGACAGCCATCATGCCGGCGACCAGGGCGCCTAAAACCAGCTTGGAAGCGGAGCCCATGTTGTTGAGCCAGTTGGTGATGGCATTATTGACCGTCGCCAGGGGCGGATTGAGGACAAGGAGCATGAGGGCGCCGATGCCCAAAAGACCGAGGACGGGGAAAATCAGCATGGGCTTGACTCCGTCCATAGATTTGGGCAGGGGAGCGGTCAGCTTGCGAAGGGCCAGGATCAGGTAGCCGGCCAGGAAACCAGCTGCTAAAGCGCCTAAGAAGCCGGCCCCACCCTGGTTGGCGAGGAAGCCGCCCACCATGCCTAAAGCCAGGCCCGGACGGTCCGCAATGCTCATGGCGATAAAGCCGGCCAGCACGGGGAGCATGAAGCTAAAGGCCGCACCGCCCACCTCCTTAAAGAAAGCGGCCAGGGGCGTGTTGGAACCGAAATTGGCCGGATCAATCGTATAGTCATCCAGCAAAAATGCCAGGGCAATCAAAATCCCGCCGCCCACCACGAAGGGAAGCATATGGGAAACGCCATTCATCAGGTGTTTATAGAGGCTTTGGCCGACGCCGCCCGCATTGGGGGCCTCCTCCTGCACCTCCTTCTGCGCTTTATAGAGCGGCCGGTCCTCCTGGAGGGCCTCCTCAATCAGCGCCTGGGGCTTGTTAAAGCCGTCGGAGACTCGGG
>CABTYV010000073.1 GCA_902489145.1 uncultured Tissierellia bacterium
CCCCCGATTTCCCCCTCCCCCCACCCCCCACACAGCAAAAAAAAAAAAAACCAGACCAGAGGGGCGGCGCCCGCCGCCCCTCTCCTGCCGCATGCCCCAGCAGAGGGGCAACCGGCATCAGCCCTTCCAGGTAATTTACAAGCAGAAGAGTCGTCTCCCTCCGATCACTTTACCAGCAGAGATAACTGATCCAGAACTTGATCGTTTATGGCCAGGGGCCCACCCAAAACGACAAATTTCCTGGCAGGATGGGCCTGAAGGTGGTTTTTGACCACTTCGGGCAGACGCTTGGAGGCCGTTAACAGGAGGGGACTGTGCTGACTGGCGGCTACCGGGGAGATGACTAAGGCATCGGCATAATTTTCGCCTGAAACGATAAAAGTGGTGGGATGAATCATGCGATACCAGGCAGTTACCTTGACAGAGGTCGCATAGCGATCCGGACCCTCCAGACGGAGATAGTTCCTCGGCAAATCGCGCAAGCAAGCCGAGGATACGGCGGATGAGCCGCCGACCAGGGTCACCCCGGTGATGCCCAAATCCGAGATGGCCTGCTTGACCGAGTCAGATACCGCCTGGTTCTTGACCAAAAGGATCGGCATATGGGCGGGTGACGTATAGGGCGTGATGGCAATGGCATCCGCAAAGTCGGCGCCGGTGGCGATCACAGCCCGGTCAATGCCGCCCGTATACTTGGCTAATGCGCGTGCCATCAGGGCAGAGGTTTCATAGCGATCGGCCCCCGCAATCCGCTCCACGCCGTCCGGATCAAAGGCTTTTAATGCCTCCTCCACCTGTTCAGAAACGACCGAAGTCCCCCCGACAATGGTGAGATCTGTCGCACCCAGCCGGCGAATTTCCGCTTCGACCGCTGGATCGATCCGGTCCCGGTCGACCAGAAGGATTGGGGCATTTTTAGCAAAGGCATAGGGGCTGGCTGAAAGGGCATCCGCAAAGGAATCCCCGCGGACAAGAATCACAGACTTGGCCATTTGATAGTACTTCTGTGCGACCGCAACCGCCGTCAAAATCCGGTTGGATCCGGCCAGACGACTGACCGAGGCCTCCGTCTGCGGCTGTTTCGTCTCCCCTCCCGCAGCGGAGGAGGTCCAGGGCAGGGCGGTCAGAGAGAGCGCCAGGGCCAGGAATAGAGCGATGAGTTTTTTCACTTTCATAGCAGGGTGACTCCTTTCTGGGCACCGAAGGCCAGCGGCCTTGCGGAGTAGAAACAATGGCACTTTTATTATAGCAATCCCCCCATGGGCAAACAATTCCCCAGAAAAGGGCAAAACGCGCTATAATAAAAGTAAGTTACATTTAACTGCATCTGCGGATGAAGTGTGTTGGGCGGGCAGAGGAGTTCTCGGCCGGCCATAAAAGGGGAGGATGTTCATGGTGAAATCGTTAACGCTGGATATGTTGTCCCGCCAATATCCAAATAAAAAATCGGCGGCGGGCGAAATCGTCCGCCTGCATACCCTGATGGGGATGCCAAAGGGAACCGAATATTTTTTCTCTGATATCCACGGGGAGGCCCAGGCCTTTTTACACATGATTCGCTCGGCCTCCGGCAACATTCGCCGCAAGGTTCGGGACGTCTACCGGTCCAGGCTCTCGGAAGCCCGGCAAAATGAATTGGCCGCCATCATCTATGACCCGGTGGGGGCCCTGCAAAAGCGGGCCAATTTCCTGGATGATCGCCGCTGGATCAAGGATACCATCCTCCAGCTGGTGGAAATTGCCCGTTTCATCGCCTCCAAATATCCCCGTGACCAGGTCAAGTCCAAAATGCCCGCCAACTACCAGTCCACCCTGGAGGAGCTTTTTGAAACCAATGACGGTGAAATTGACCGCTACCTCTACTATAACGCGATTATCGACGGGATTTTGGAAGAAGAAGTCCAAGCCGATTTTATCGAAGAGCTCTGCTTCATGATCCAGCGCATCTGCGTCAACCATATTCATATTGTGGGGGATATTTTCGACCGGGGCCCCCTGCCCCACCTCGTCATGGAGGAGCTGATCCATTTTGGCAACCAGGTCGATATTCAGTGGGGCAACCACGACATTTACTGGATGGGCGCCGCCCTGGGCAATGAAACCTGCATGATGGCCGTCATGCGCAATGCCATCAAATATAATACCTTCGACTGCCTGGAGGATGGCTACGGCATCCACCTGCGGGCCTTAAATGACTTTGCCCAGGAGGTCTATGGACAGGATCCCTGTGAACGCTTCATGCCGAAGATCTATGATGAAAATATCTACGATGTGGTCGATGAGGTCCAGGCAGCACGCATGCATAAGGCGGTGGCCATCATCGAGTTCAAGCTCGAAGGCCAACTCTACGAACGCCACCCCGAATACGGCTGCCAGGACCGGATTGTCCTGAAAAAAGTGGATTGGGAAAAGATGGAATATGTGGATCAGGATGGCAGTCGCTATCCCTTAAAGGACACCAACTTCCCTACCATTGACCCCAAGGATCCCCTGCGTCTCTCCCTGCAGGAGGAGGAGCTTCTCAAGGGCATCCACGCCTCCTTCACCCATTCGGAACGGCTCCAGCGCCACAACACCTTCCTCTTTACCAACGGCTCCTCTTATCTGGTCAAAAACGGCAATGTCCTCTTCCACGGCTGCCTGCCCATGAAGGAGGACGGAAGCTTTGACGGCCTGGAGGTGGACGGCAAAATGCTGATGGGCAAGGAACTGCTGGATTACCTGGATTTTGTGGTCACCCAGGCCTATTACGCCCCGGCCCAATCCCAGCGCAAAAAGGATGCGATCGACTTCCTCTGGTATCTCTGGTGCGGGCCGAAGTCCCCCCTCTTTGGGAAAAATAAGATGGCGACCTTTGAAAACTACTTTATCGGCGATCCTAAGCTGGGCAAGGAGGAAAAAAATCCCTACTTCCGCCTGTCGGCCGAAGAATCGGTGGCAAAAAAGATCCTGGCAGCCTTTGAGCTGGATCCGGACAAGGGCCACATCATCAATGGCCATGTGCCGGTCCTGCTAAAGGATGGCCAGACCCCCATGCGGGCCAATGGGCGCCTCTTCGTGATTGATGGAGGGATTGCCAAGGCCTACCAGAAAAAAACCGGCATCGCCGGCTATACGCTGATCTATAACTCCCACCATATCGCCCTTTGTGAGCATACCGACTTCAATGCCCTCTCCAATGAGCTGGAGACCTATACCCCCCGGGTAGAAACCATGGACCGCTATGACAATCGGGTTTTGATTGGCGATACGGATGAGGGGAAAGAATATAAGGCCAAGATCACAGCCCTGCGCCAGCTGATCAACGCTTATACAGCGGGTCTGCTCAAGGAATCGATCCTCGATTAGACGGCTTTTCCCGGAAGCAGGGGCGTAGAAAAGGGAATCTATGAAAAAATTTGGAAAAATACGCTACCTTGTTTTTGATATTGATGGAACCCTCATCCACCGCAACCAGACCATCACCCCACGGACGAAAAAGGCCATTTTACGGGCAAAAGAAAAAGGCATCCACCTGGCCATCGCCTCGGGCCGAAACATCCGGGGCTTCGACCGCTTTGCAAGGGAACTGATTTTTGGGCCCGGCGATTTTCTCATTGGCCTAAACGGTGGCCAGGCGGAGACCATCGACGGTAGGATCCTTTACCGGGATAAGGGCTTGGCGCTCGATCAGATCCGGCCCTATGTCGATTTCTGGCAGCAGGAGGAGGTCCTCTTTTATTTTTATTATTACGACCGCATTGCCCTTCTGGCCCGCAGTCTGGAGGAGGAGGTGGAAGAAAATCTCCGGGTGATCGAATCCCTGCCCTTTGCCCGGGTGGCCTCTTTTGATGAGCTGACCGGGCGGCCCATCAAGGTGCTCCTGCGTGCCGAGGAAGCCCTCATTAACCGGGGCTTGACCCAGCTCGATCCCAGTATTTTTCAATCCTATCACCTGGTCCGTTCCGAGCCTTATTTTCTGGAAATGATGAATGCAGATATTGATAAGGGCGCCAGCATCCGGGAGATCTGCCAGTTTTCTGGCTGCCAGCCGGAAGAAATCATCGCCTTCGGTGATCAAAAAAATGATTTGGGCATGATCCGCCAGGCCGGGACCGGCATCGCCATGGGCAATGCCACCCCCGAGCTCAAGGAGGCGGCCGACCTTGTCATCGGCCATCACAATGAGGATGGCATTGGCCGCTTCCTGGAAAGCTCGGGTCTACTGGATTAGGCCTGCTGCTTCATCCTCCAACCGGCGTAATTCCTTATTTTCCCGCCTTCTTCTCGCAAAAAAAGCTTGCAGAAGCAGGCGGTTTTCTGTACCCAAAACGCCCCCTCGGACGATCAGGTGATGGGGACTCTCCGACCAGTCGGCCAGATGAAATTGTGAAAAAAAGGCCCCCCTTTCG
>CABTYV010000074.1 GCA_902489145.1 uncultured Tissierellia bacterium
GCTTCCTTATGGAACAATATGCGGAAGGAAGTCGGGCCCGGCCCGACTTCCTCTCTATCTTTTTTGAAAGAAAGGGCAGCCGAAGGCTGCCCCACCGCTATGGCATGCGGCAGCGGAGGGGCGGCGGTCGCCGCCCTTCCTTTCTGATTTTTGTGGTTTTTTGGGGTGGCGAGCGATGGCTGTAGAGGAAAACGGGGGGGTGCCGATTTTCCTCTACACTTTTTTGAGGAAAATGGGTGAAGGTGTAGAGGAAAACGAGGGGGTGCCGATTTTCCTCTACACTTTTTTGAGGAAAATGGGTGAAGGTGTAGAGGAAAACGAGGGGGTGGCCATTTTCCTCTACACTTTTTTGGAAAAAATGGACAAAAGTGTAGAGGAAAATGAGGGGGTGGCCGTTTTCCTCTACACTTTTCGAGAAAACGACGTTTTTGCTGTAGAGGAAAATAAGGGGGTGGCCGTTTTCCTCCCCTTTTTTGACAAAAATGTCATTTTTGCTGTAGAGGAAAACGGGGGGGTGGCCGTTTTCCTCTACACCTTCGCCAAAAGCCACCAACAAACGACCACAAAAGTGAGCTGGCCTGCAGCCAGCGATTCGAATCGATGCGGTGTCGGCCTGCGGCCGACGGATGAAAAGCAAGCAGAGGCGCCCCCTCCAGAGGCGCTTCCTTTCGAAACAAAACAGAAGGAAGTCGGGCGGCGCCCGACTTCCTCTCTTTTTTGTCGAAGCAGTGGGGCGGCCGCCCAGCCGCCCTCATGCATGTGCAACATAAGGTAGCCCCTCGAGATGGGCTCGAGGGGCTTCTGCTTTTGTTTCATATAGGGGGGCAGCCTCCAGCTGCCCCACCGCTATCGCATGCGATAGCGGTGGGCGACTATGCCGCCCTCCCTATTTAGATTTTCATGGCTGTTTCATAGGCTTGCCAGACCGCAGTTTTAATATTGCCGATGGCGGCGCAGTCGCCAATTTGGTAGATGGCAGAACGAGCATCGGTGCGCCGGCCGCCTTCGCCTGGCGCCGCCTGAAGGTCGAGGGGGGCGGGACGGTAGCCAACGGCGGAAATGACGAGATCACAGGGGCGCTCGTGGATTTGGCCGTTTTCATCCTGGTAGCGCACCGCCTGGTCCTCCACCGAGACGAGGGTGGAGCGGAGGAAAACGGGCACCTGGTGGAGGGCAAACCACTCGCGCAGGTAGGAGGAATTGGCCAAGCAGACGCCCGGCGTGGCAATGAGATCCTCCTTCATTTCGATCAGGAAGGGCGCGCGGCCTTGCAGGGCCAGCTCGTAAGCGATTTCGCAGCCCGTGAGGCTGCCGCCGATGATGGCGACCTTTTGACCCGCGACGGGATGAAGCAGGAAGTCGGTAGCTTCGATCATGCGGTCAAAGCCGGGGATTTGGGAGAGGCGAAGCGGCGCCCCGCCTGTGGCAATGAGAACGGGGTCGCCGGCAAAATCGTGATCCGGCTGAATTTCGGTGCGCAGTTGGACTTGGATGGCCAAGCGGTCCATTTCGCGGCGGTACCAGTCGAGCAGGTCCCGCATGGGCTTTTTGTAGGATTCTGCGCCGCCCGGGATGACGACCCCACCCAGCTGGTCGCTCTTTTCGTAGACAATGGGCTCATGCCCACGAAGCTTGAGGACCCGGGCCGCTTCCATGCCGGCGATGCCGCCGCCAATGATGTGGACCGTCTTGGGTTGGGTAGTTTTTTGGATATAATGTTGGTCCCACTGCATGGTCTCCGCATTGACCGCGCAACGGGCCAGGTGAAGGGCGTCCTGAAGCTCCTGCTGGTTCGCCACCCCTGCCCACTTGCTCATGTTGAAGCAGGCATTGTGGCAGAGAATGCAAGGGCGAATCTCCTCCGCCCGATCCTCCCGCAGCTTGCTCACCCACTCCTGATCCGCAAGGAAGGAACGGGCAAAGCCCACCGCATCGATCGTGCCCTTGGCCACCTCCTGGGCGCCCACCAGGGGATCCATCCGGCCCGCGACAACGACTGGAATGTCGACCGCCTTTTTAATTTCGCGAACCTCCGGCAGATTGCAATTTTCCGGCATATAGATGGGCGGATGGGCCCAGTACCAGGCATCGTAGGTGCCGTTATCGCAGTTGAGCATATCGTAGCCTGCTTCCTGCAGATAGCGAGCCGCCCAGCGCGACTCCGAAAGATCCCGGCCCACCTCCTCATAGGTCTCGCCTGGCAGGGCGCCCTTCCGAAAGCCCTTGGTTTTGGAAACCACCGAATAGCGCAAGGAGACCGGAAAATCAGGCCCGCAGGCCCGCTTAATGGCTTGGACAATTTCAACGGCAAAACGGTAGCGATTCTCCGGATTGCCCCCGTAGGCATCCGTCCGATGGTTAACATAGGGCAGGGTGAATTGATCCAGGAGGTAGCCCTCATGAACCGCATGGACCTCCACCCCATCCACGCCTGCTTCCTGAAGCAGGCGGGCCGTCTTGCCAAACGCATCCACCATCCGGGCAATTTCATCCACCCGCATGGCGCGTGATGGCACCTTGTCCGACCAGCGATTGGGCGCCTCCGATGCCGAAGCGGTAATCTGATCCAGATTCATGACCGGCTTGGACAAAAAGCGCAGGATGAGGTTAGTATAGAGGGTTTCCATCATGGGGGTAATGGTAAAGGAGCGGCCAAAGCCCGCCGTCAGCTGGACGAACAGCTTGGCCCCCGTTTTATGAAAGCCCGTAAGCCACCGGGCCAGATCCCGATACATTTTTTTATTTTTATACAACCATTGGCCAAACATGGGATTGTGAACCGCCTGACAGCCCGGCAACACAAGGCCCACCTCATGCTCCGCCACCCTTTGCAGAAACTGTGCGCCCACCTCGTCAAAATGATTTCTTTCCATCCAGCCCAAGAGATTGGTGCCGCCCATCGAAGTCAGGACAGTCCGGTTTTTGATCGTTACCTTGCCAATCTGCCAAGGGGTAAACAGGGGTTCCAAATCTTTTTTCATCATTGCTCTCCTGTCTCTTCTAAGAAGGGTTTCGGTGTATAGCGTACCTCGGTGACGTTGTAAATGGTGACGAAAGCCTTGGGATCCGTCTTCTCCAAAAAGCTCATCAGCTTCTGATATTCCTGCTTCGTGACAATGCAGACCAGCTCCTGATGACGGCGCAGGTCCAGCCCGCCAATGGTTTCATAAATGGTGGTACCGCTATGGAGCTTGTAAAGAATAAACTTCCGCACGGTCTCAATCTGGTCGGTCATGATGCAGACTTTTTTCTTGCCCGTCTGTCCAAAGATATAATAATCCAGCACCAAACCGTTCAAAAAAGTCCCTAAGAGAGAAAGCACCACCGTTTTGGTGTCATAGACCAGGCCGGACGAAAGCGCCACGACCAGGCCCGCCATGGACATGGCTCTGCCCAATTCCATGTGGAAAAATTTGGCCACAATCTTGGCCACAATATCCAGTCCGCCCGACGAGGCATTGTCATTGAAAAGCAAGCAGAGGCCAATGCTGGCCACAAAAACATAACAAAGCACATCCAGCGTCGCATCGCCCGTAAGGGACTGCTGATTGGGCAAAATTAACTCATACAGCCACAAAAAGGTCGGCAGAAGAATCGACGTATATACCGTCTTCAGGCCAAAGGCTCGCCCAAAAATTGCAAAGCCAATGACCAAAAGGCCTGCATTGAGCACCATGGTAATCTGTGCCACCGACAAAGGCACAAAATTGGCCACCACAATGCTAAAGCCCGCAATACTGGATACCGATGCGTGGCTAGGCATGAGGAAGAAATAAAAAGCAGTGGCAATGATGAAGGTAGCCACCGTCAGCAGTATCACATCTGTGATGACCGCCATCGTTTTGTTACGTTTCACGGCAATCTCCTTTAGGCTTCGTTTGATCTTGCTCCTCATTCGCAATTCTATGCTTCGGCGGTGGGGGGCAATGGCGGGTCCAGCCGGGCGATTCGGTTTGAGTGGAGGGCTGGCCAAGCGCCGACCAGCGGCCAAAGTTTAGACCGCCTTTCCTCTATTATACCCTCCTGCCCGCCCCACTGGTAGTCTCTCCCGCCAATCTTGCCAATGCGGCGGGCGGCCTATGGCCGCCCCACTGCTCATTATCCAGAAAGAAAGGAAGTCGGGCCCGGCCC
>CABTYV010000075.1 GCA_902489145.1 uncultured Tissierellia bacterium
CCGTCAGGACCGAAAGACGGCCGGCCGGGAACCCATTACTGCCAAGCTGGTGGCCGATCTTCTGGAAGCGGCTGGGGTAGATCGGGTCATTTCCATGGACCTTCACGCAGGACAGATTCAGGGCTATTTTAATATTCCAGTCGACCATTTGGCTGCAGGCCATCTGCTGGCTCGCTATTTTCAACCATTGGTGGAAAAATGTCCGGAGGATTGGGTCGTCGTATCACCGGATTTGGGCGGTGTGACGCGAGCGAGAAAATTCTCTCACGATTTGGACCTACCCATTGCGATTATCGAAAAATACCGCCCCAAGCCCAATGTTTCGGTGGTAGAAAATATTATCGGGGAGGTCAAAGGCAAGAATTGTATCATTATTGATGACATCATAGATACCGCCGGGACCATCACCAATGCCGCCAACTTCCTGACGGATAAGGCCGGTGCCAATAAGGTGTATATCACTGCTTCTCATGCGCTGCTCTCCGGACCAGCCGTCGAGCGGATTGAAGCTTCTTCTGTGGAAAAGTGCGTTGTGACCAATTCCGTTGCCCTGCCAAAAAATAAGCAGAGCTCCAAGATCGAAGTTGTTTCGGTGGCCAGCCTTTTAGCAGAAGCAATCGAACGGATTTATGAATACCAATCCGTAAGTGAGCTGTTTTAATGTCAGCTCCATTTATTATTGTGGGCCTGGGCAATCCGGGTCGTCGCTATGAACGGACGCGTCATAACATTGGCTTTCGACTCATTGACCAGTTGGCAGACCACCTTGGGATCTCCGTAACCCAGAGCAAGTGGCAGGCGCTTATGGGCTCCGGGCTTTATCAGGGCCAGAAAATTCTTCTGGTCAAGCCCCAGACCTATATGAATAACTCTGGTCAATCCGTTTGGGAATTTGTTGCCTTCTATAAAGTGCCTCATGATCATTTGCTGGTTCTCTACGACGATATTGACATTGCCCTGGGGACGATTCGGGTGCGTATGGAGGGATCTGCCGGTTCTCATAACGGAATGCGGTCCGTAGTTCGCGAGCTCGGCTTCCAGGATTTTCCCCGGATTCGTCTTGCCGTGGGCCGGCGAACCGTGGAGGAGGATTTGGCCGATTTTGTCCTTTCCCCCTTTACCGATGCTGAGGAGGCGATTATCGAAGAGGAGCTTGCCGCGGGCAAGGATGCCGTTTTGACCCTTTTAACGGAGGGTACGGGGGCGGCGATGAACCGTTGGAATGGATGGATTTCGGATCGGGTGCCTGCAGCGGATTCTCCGGAAGGACGGCAAAGGAAAAAGGAAGAAATAAAAAGAAGGGCCCAGCTAGCCCTTCTGGCAGAAGCGAAAAAGTGCGGAGATCGATGAATCCTATCTTTCAATTATTACAAGCAGATCCCAGCTTTCACCGCCTCACGCAGGCTCTTTCTTCTGGGGCCCAGGCGGTATATCTTCATGGACTGAACCAAGAAGCAACAGGTCATTTTTTGCTCTCCCTGATGGAGGCCATTAAAGGACCTGTTTTTCTTGTGACCGCGACGGAGCAGCGTGCCTTAGAGCTTGCCGAGGGTTTGCAGTCCCTTTCAGAAGGCAGGGCCTGTTTTTTCCCGAAGGAAGAGCTCAATTACTTTCGAATGGATACCGTCATTTCTTCGAACAAGATCCGTCGGATGGGGGTATTAGAGCGGCTGGCTGATGGGGAGCGCCTGCTGGTCATTACCACCCTGGCCGCCTTGGAGCGGCCTTTGACCTCGCCGGAAAAGCTCCGATCCGATCGGATGCTTCTTCGCGTGGGCGAGTGCTATGCTTTGGATGACCTGGCGGCTCAACTGACCAGGTTGATGTATGAACGGGTCATGACGGTAGAACACCGCGGAGAGTTTGCTATTCGGGGGGACATTTTAGATATTTTTCCGCCGGCTGCGACCAAGGCCTACCGCTTGGAATTTTTTGACGAGGAGCTGGATTCCATCCGGTCCTTTGCCGTGGAAGACCAGCGATCTGAGGAGAAGGTCGATCAGGTCCGCATTGGCCCGGCGGAGGAGCTGATCCTGGAGGGGGCGGACTGGGCGAGGGCGCTCGACGCGCTCGAAAAGGATGGGCAGAAGCAAAAGAAAAAGGGCGAGATCCCGCTATCTTCCTCCCTGATCGAGACAATCGACCGGATGAAGGAGGATCGAAAGGAAGATCATGCCCTGCATGGCAGTGACCTCCTTTTGCCCTATTTATCGGGTGAGGGGCTGGGGTCTTTGTCCGACTATCTCCCGAAAGCGGGTCTTTGGGTTTTTGAAGATCTGGACCGATTGGTCGAATCAGCCACAGAACGCTACCGCCTGGATAGTGAAGATGTGCTGGAACGGATGGCTCGTGGTGAGCTCCTGCGCGCCCACGTCGATTTTTTGCAGGGCCCCCAATCGATCCTAAAAAATCTCAGTTCCCAAAGAAGAATCAATCTCACTGCGATCCTCAAGCAGTCAAGAGATTTTCATCCCGATGCGCTGATTCAAATTCGCTCCATGTCTGTAGAAAGCTTCAAAAATCGGTGGGACGATTTTGCAAGCCTCCTACGCAGGAGGCAGAATCAGGGCTACCGGAGCCTTATTTTAGGCGGCTCCTTATGCGAGGGGCTTTCGCTACAGTTGAGCGAATCCGGCATCCGTCACCAGCTTCTTCGGCTCCAGGATCAGAAGGACCAAGACGCTGAAACGCTCATTGAGCCCGGCAGCATCCTGCTCATCGACCAAAGCCTGCCCGTCGGCTTCCGCTATCCGGATTCTAAGCTTGCGATCTTGACTATGTACGAGATTGCTGGTCAAAAAAAACGGAAGAAAAAGCCCAAAAAGAGGAAAGAGGCCAATTTCCTTTCCTATCAGGATTTGGAGGTAGGGGATTTTGTGGTCCATGAGCTCTATGGGGTAGGGGCTTTTCAGGGGACAGAGACCATGAGCTTGGCCGGCCATACGCGTGATTTTCTAAAAATTGCCTATCGGGGGAGCGATACCCTCTTCGTTCCAACCGATGAAATGTCCATGGTCTCCAAATATATCTCAAAAGAAGGCAAGGCCCCTACGCTCAATAAGCTGGGAACGGCCGAGTGGAAAAAAGCCAAAGCCCGGGCGAAAAAAGCCGTGGATGCGATTGCGGAGGATCTGGTCAAGCTCTACGCCAAGCGATCGAAGCTCAAGGGCTACGCCTTTTCTCCTGACAGCCCCTGGCAGGAAAAATTTGAAGCGGATTTTCCCTATGAAGAAACCCCTTCCCAGCTACGGTCCATTGAAGAGATTAAGCAGGATATGGAATCCGATCGTCCCATGGACCGGCTGCTCTGCGGGGATGTGGGCTATGGTAAGACGGAGGTGGCACTGCGTGCGGCTTTTAAGGCGATTATGGACGGCAAGCAGGTTGCCTTCCTTTGCCCCACCACGATCCTGACCCAGCAGCATTACCAGACGATGCGGACTCGTTTTCAAAATTTTCCGGCGCGGATTGAGTTTCTATCGCGATTTAAATCTGCGGCCGACCAAAAAGAAGTGGTGGATGCCCTGGCCAAGGGGGCTGTCGACCTGGTGGTGGGAACCCATCGCCTTCTGTCCAAGGATATTCATTTTAAGGATTTAGGCCTTCTGATCGTCGATGAGGAACAGCGCTTTGGGGTGAAGGATAAGGAGAAAATCAAAAGTCGATGGCAGGATGTGGATGTCTTAACCCTTTCGGCCACGCCCATTCCGCGGACCCTGCAGCTTTCTTTGACCGGCATCCGGGATATGTCCCTTTTGGAGGAGCCGCCGGATGAGCGCTATCCCACCATCACCTATGTGATGGAATATGATCCTTCGGTGATCCGGGATGCCATTGAACGGGAGCTGGACCGGGACGGACAGGTCTACCTCATCCACAATCGCGTCTATGATATGCACCAGGTCGCCAATCCCCCACTAATGAGTTTCTTCACCTGTTTGTTCATGTTTTCCTCCCCTATTTCTCCTTTTCATTTGGTCGATCAAATCCAGCAAACGAGAC
>CABTYV010000076.1 GCA_902489145.1 uncultured Tissierellia bacterium
CCCCCCTTTTTTTAAAAAAAATTGTTGTTTTTGCTGGGACGAAAAAGGGGGGGTTCCTTGTTTCCCCCTCCACGCCGCGCTAAATTCATGCCAATCATCAAAACGAACCATCAACACGCAATGCGTCTGTGCCAACCAGCAAAAAAAAAGCGGTGTCGGCCTCCGGCCGACGATTTGATCCAAGCAGAGCCGCCCCTAGAGGGGGCGCTTCCTTATGGAACGATACGCGGAAGGAAGTCGGCCTGGACCGACTTCCTCTCTTATCTGTAGAAGCAGAGGGGCGGCCGCCCAGCCGCCCTGCTGCTCTTGCGACATAAGGTGGCCCCTCGATCGAGGCTCGAGGGGCTTCTGCTTCCATTTCATAAAGAAAAACAGCGACGAAGACTGCTTCGTCGCTGTTTTGGTTGTTTTTGAGTAACGCAGGTGAGGCTAGCGCCTATTTGACCCAGCCGCGGAGCTTCATATTCTCGTAGACGCGCTTGACCGAGATGAGGTAGGCGGCGTCACGGAGGGAGCAATTGTGCTCCTTGGAGAGATCCCAGATGTCATCGAAGGCGACCTTCATGGATTTTTCCTGGCGCTCAACGACTTCTTCTTCGCTCCAGTAGTTGCCAGTGCGATTCTGGACCCACTCGAAATAGGAGACGGTGACGCCGCCGGCATTGGTCATGATATCCGGGGTGACGACGATGCCGCGCTCGGAGAGAACCTTGTCGCCAGCGGGGGTGGTGGGGCCATTGGCCGCTTCTGCGACGAGCTTGACGTTGAGCTTGCCGGCTACCTCTTCGGTGATGTAGTTTTCCAGCGCACAGGGAGCAAAGATGTCATATTCGCCCGTGATGAATTCTTCCTCAGAGATGGCTTTGGAGCCGGGGAAGTTCAGGAGGTTGCCATTTTTGGCCATGTAGTCTTCCAGCTCGTCGTAGTCAAAGCCGTTTTCATTGTAGATGGCGTAGGTGCCGTTTTTGGGCTCCCACTCGGAGAGGGCGACGACCTTGGAGCCATTTTCGCACATATTCTTGACAGTGAATTTGCCGGCGTTGCCGAAGCCCTGAACGGCCACGCGGGCTTTTTTCATGTCAATGCCCAGGTTCTCGGCTGCGAATTTGGCAACCAGGTAGATGCCGTAGCCGGTGGCTGCGGTACGACCCAGGGAGCCGCCCCAACGGGGATCCTTGCCCGTGAAGACGCCTAAGGAAGCTTCTCCGCGGTTAAGCTTGCAGAATTCATCCTGCATCCAGGACATGACACGGTAGTTGGTTCCGACGTCTGGAGCCGGCACATCATATTTTTCGCCAAAGTTCCGGAAAAGCTGGTCGACATAGCCCCGGCTCAGACGCTCCAATTCTGCGTCAGAGAGCTGCTTGGGATCGACGATGATGCCGCCCTTGCCGCCTCCGAAGGGGACGTTCATGACGCCGCACTTGAAGGTCATCCAGATGGAGAGGGCCTTCACTTCGTCAATGTTGACGTTCTGGTGAAAGCGGACGCCGCCCTTGTAGGGGCCGGAGGCGCTATTGTGCTGGGAGCGGTAGCCCTTGAAGACCTTGACCTTGCCGTCATCCATGACTACGGGGATATTGACCTCGATGACCTGCTGGGGTTGGCTTAAGATCTCATAGACGTCATTGCCGTAGCCCAAGGTTTCGCAAGCTTTCTTGATTTTTTGTTGGGCTGATTCAAACGGGTTCAGATTTTCTTTTGACATGCCTAGTTATCCTCCTTCAAAGATAAAATGATGGTTCAATAGTGGCCGAAGCCACGATGCCTCGGCGGTGTGGCGATCCCTACCATCCGGCCGCCTGCCGTAATAGGAACGGAACGGGCAAGCCCGTTCCGGCATTGCTGAAATGACTCGTCCTACTTGTCCAAATGATTGACCGGATAGGAAACTGCCTCGCCGAGCAGGACCTCCTTGACGCCGGTGGCTGCCATCGTGCAGCAGTTGTAAACGGCCTGCTTGGTGGTGGCGGCGGTATGGGGGGTCATGATGACCTGCTTCATCTGGTAAAGCGGCGAATCCATGGGCAAGGGCTCCTGCTCGAAGGTGTCGAGTGCAGCCCCCATGATCTCCCCGGCCTCCAGGGCTTCAATCATATCCTCGGTATTGACCACTTCTCCGCGCGCACAGTTGATCAGAGAAGCCGTCTTTTTCATCATTTGGAAATCTTTTTTGTCAAAGGAACGAATGGTGTCCTTCATGGCGGGCAGGTGGAGGGAGACGAAGTCGGCTTCTTTAAGCACCGCTTCCTTGCTCTCCTTCAGCGTGATCGGAGCCTTGAGGTTTTCCTGCTTGACAAAGGGATCAAAGCCGATCACCTTCATGCCCAGGGCATCTGCCTTGGCAGCCAATTTTTGGCCAATGTTGCCGCAGCCGATGAGGCCCAGGGTCATGTCCTTGAGCTCAAAGGTATTTTTCAAGCCGTAGCGAACGTTGTAATTGCCCGAACGCAGCTGATCATCCACATAGTGGAAGCGGCGAGCGGCCATCAAAAGCAACATCAGGGCGTGCTCCGCGACGGCATTGGCATTGCCCCCCGGTGCCCAGGTCACCTGAATGCCCTTTTTGGTTGCATAGTCCACATCAATGTTGTCGAGCCCCACCCCATGCTTGGCAATCACCTTGAGCTTGGGCGAGGCGTCCATCATGGCCGGCGTAATGGGATCCACCCGGGTCATGATGGCATCCATCTCCTGATCCTTTAAGAGGCGAATAAACGTCTCCTCCTTCTGATCCGGCGAAACCACCACTTCAATGTCATTTTTCTCCAATATGTCCTTGCCGGACTGGTCCATATCAACCGTAAAGAGAACCTTGTATTTGGCCAATGCCTTCCTCCTCATACTCTGACCCATCCGATGACAGGTCTTCCGGGACAGCCACCGCCATGGCGCCGGCCCCCCGCTCGCTCTCTATGGCAAGCATTAGAACGTTTGCCACTTGTCTCGTTCACTATGGCAGAAGACCGTCAAAAATTCGACTATCCCCCGCCGGTCGAAGCCTGCTAATCCTGCTGCGCATCTGGCTGTGAATCCTGCGGTCGGTTTTCCTGCATCCTGGCCTTGCGTTTGGCCTTTTGGTCCGCATAGAGCGCGGCCCCCAAAGCACCCACGTACTGCGAAAGCGGATGCACGAAAACCTCATGCTCCAGCTGCTCCTGCAGGGCGTGCACCACCTGCTTGTTTTGGGCCACGCCACCGGTCATCACGACGCGGTCCCGGACCCCGACCCGGTGGGCCAGGCCCACCACCCGGGAGGTGATGGCCCAATTGATCCCCTCTGCCACATCGGCCCTGGAAGCGCCCTGGGCCAGGCGGGAGATGACCTCCGACTCGGCAAAAACGGTGCAGGTCGCCGAAATGGACACCCGGTCCGTGGACTTGGCCGCCAGATCATCCAGTTGGTCAATGTCCACCTCCAGGACCTTGGCCATCACCTCCAGGAAACGACCCGTACCGGCGGCACACTTGTCGTTCATCTGGAAATTGACCATGGATCCGTTTTGAACCTGGATCACCTTGACATCCTGACCGCCAATGTCGATCACCGTCTGCACATCCGGATAGAGGTAGCTGGCCCCCTTGGCATGGCAGGTGAGCTCCGACATCTGGCTGTCCGCACGCGCAAAGGTCCTACGACCATAGCCGGTCGCTAACAGATAATCGATCTTTTCCTCGGCAAGACCGGCATCAGCCAAGACCCCTTCATAGACGCGCGTAGGACCGGTGGTCCCGGTTCCAACCGGGATCACGCACTTGCCCACCAGCTCCCTTCCGTCCTTCAGAATCACCGCCTTGCAAGCCGATGAGCCAATATCTACCCCCATGGTGTAGGTCAATGAAGCTCTCCAGGCCTTGCCTCCCTCGAATTTCCAAGGGGTCAAGGTGGTGACGTCCGGCATCATTTGTGA
>CABTYV010000077.1 GCA_902489145.1 uncultured Tissierellia bacterium
GCAACGCCACTCCCCCGCTCGATGTCCTTGATCACCATCTTACGACGCGGCTCAAAGGCCAGGCGGTTGAGGTCATTAAGCCGGTCTTTTTGCGCCGCCGTCAAAGGCCCCGCCTCCTTGCGCTTGAGCTGGACCACCGCCGAATCCACCTTGGGGGCGGGCAGAAAGGAAGACGCCGGGACCGACATGATCAGGGAGGGCTCTGCATAGAGGGCGACCAAAAGCGTCAGTGCCCCATAGGCGGAGCTTCCAGGCGCCGCCATGATTCGTTCTGCCACCTCCTTTTGCACCATGATGGTCAGACACTCAATGGGCAGATTCGTGCGCAAAAAGCGTTGCAGCAGGGGTCCCGTAATATAGTAGGGCAAATTGGCCACCAGCTGCCAGGTCCGACCCGGCGCCAGAGAGGCCATGACTGGGCCCGGATCAAGCTTGAGGGCATCGCCCTCCAGAAGGTGGAAGCGGCCGCTATCCTGAAACTCCTCTTGGAGCACCTGAAAAAAGGTTCGGTCCAGCTCCATGGCCAGGACCAGGCTGCCCCGGAGCAGGAGCTCCTCCGTCAGGGTCCCGATCCCGGGGCCAATCTCCAGCACCGGATCGCCCGGGCCGATCCCTGCGGCGTCCACCATGCGGCTTACCACATGGCCATCGATGAGAAAATTTTGCCCCAATTTCTTATGAAAGCGCAGGCCCGCCCGGGCCATTACCTGAGAAATCGCCTTGGGTGTGTAGAGCCTTCCCCGCTCGGTCATGTATCTCCTCCATGGTCTGTTCAAAAAGGGCTCGAGGGATGTCATAGTCATTGAGCCTGGCCAAAAGCTGCTTGCTGTTTCCGTAACCAATGCCCAATTTTTTGCCCAGCAGGATCCGCCTTTCCTTGGCGCCCGCTTGTCCAGTTAGCCCGTAGCGCTCCAAATCCTCCGGTCCAAAGACCTGCCGCCGCACGGTGAGACTGGCATGGGCCTTTTTCAACGCCTCTCGGATGGCCTCTGGAGACGCATTTTCCACCCCGATGTCATCTCCTTTGACCGCCTGCTGACGGGGCAAATAGGCCATCCGGGCCCTGGGCACCCGCGCTCGAATCCGCTTGCGAATGCGCTCCCCCGCATAGTCCGGATCCGTCAGAACGATCAGGCCCCGTCGCTCCTCTAGGAGGGCCAAACGGTCCAAAAGCGCCTGGCCGAAGCCCACGCCATGGGTGATGACACATTCACAGTCCACCGCTGCCTTGACCGCCGCCACATCATCTTTCCCTTCCACCACGATGATCTCTCGGATCATCCGGCCCTCTTCCCACTCGCTCATTGCGGAGCCTCCTGGCTCGTAAAGTCGACAGGACGTGTGTTTTTCGAAAGGCGCGCTGTCCAGCCGGTCAATCCATAAAAGGAGAGGCTATTGGCCGTGGTCCGCTGGGCCAGCTCCTCGCTTGCCACGCCTAAAACCTGGGCCAGCTTGCAGGCGCTGTAGCGAATCCACTCCGGTCGGTTCATCCGGCCCCGTTTTGGCACCGGCGCCAGATAGGGGCCATCCGTCTCTAACAGGATCCGGTCCAGATCGCTTCCCCTGGCCTGGTTCCGCACTGCCTCTGCATTTTTAAAGGTCACCATACCGCCATAGGAAACATAGGCCCCCAGGGCTTCGAAGGGCTTCCAGGCCTCCAAGCCGTCGGTAAAGGAATGCATCAAGAAGCGGAGGCGGGGAAAGCTTTTGACAATGGGCAGGGCATCCTGAGCCGCTTCCCGGCAATGGATCACCACCGGCAAATCCACTTCCTCGGCCAGGGCCAGCTGGCGTTCAAAAACCTCCTGCTGGAGGCGGCGGGGCGCAAGGTCATAGTGGTAATCCAGCCCGATTTCCCCGATCGCCACCACCTTCTCTTCCAATGCCCACTTCCTCAGGCTTGCTTCCGACGCTGGTCCATAGCTTTCGGCCTCGTGCGGATGGATGCCCACGCAGGCAAAGACCCGTTCCTCTCTCTGGGCCAGGGCCAAGGCCCGCCGGGAGCTCTCCAGATCCGAACCAGGGGCAATCAGCGCGAGGAGCCCTGCCTCCCCCAAGCCGGCCAAAATCTCCGATCGGTCGGCATCATAGTCTGCATCGGCCAGATGACAATGGGCGTCAATCAAAAAACTCATGCCTCTTCCTTACCTGCCTCATGGGCCCTTTGGCGCGCTTCCAACTCCTCCAGGCTGATCCCCTGGCGACTGGCAATCAGCTGGTTGTTCTCCGCGTGAATCCGCTGAACCTCCTCTTCCGGGTCCAGGCGTGGGAAGAGCACCGGCCCCTTTTCCACCACTTGTCCCGCCGGATAGCGGTCTAGGAGCGAGAGGTCCGTATAATTGCCCTGGTCAATGTGGAGCTGGTCCAGCATCTTCTGCGCCGTCTCGGGCAGGAAGGGCACCAAAGCCACCGCAATGGTTCTCAAGGCATCCATCAGCCGGTAAAGCACCGTATCAAGCTTGCCGGCTCCCTCCTCATTGTTGAGGGTCCAGGGCGCCGTTTCATCGATATACTTGTTCGTCCGACGAATCAGGGTCCAAATCTCTTCAAAAACCGCCTGGAAATCAAAGCGCTCCATGGCCAGGGCCATGCGGTTAAAAAGATCCGCCTGAATGCGGGTAAGCTCCGCCTCAAAAGACGTCGACTCCGCCGCCTCCGGCACGCGACCCGCCCGGTATTTGACCACCATGGCCAGGCTCCTGCTGAGCAAATTGCCCAGGTCATTGGCCAGATCCGAATTCATCCGCTCAATAAATTTCTTCGTGGAGAAATTGCCATCCGATCCGAAATTGAATTCCCGCAGGACGAAATATTTGAGCGGATCGCGCCCATAAAGGGCCACCAGGGGCTCCGGATAGATCACATTGCCCTTCGATTTCGACATCTTATCCGCCTCAAACAAGATCCAGCCGTGGGCAAAGACCTGCTTGGGCAGGGGCAAATCCAGCGCCATCAGCACGGCGGGCCAAATAATCGTGTGGAAACGAGCAATATCCCGGCCAATGAAATGAACGCTGGCCGGCCAATATTTGGCAAATTGCTCCGGATTGTCCCCGATCCCAATCCCGGTCAAATAGCACATTAAGGCATCAATCCACACATAAATCACATGATCCGGATCAAAGGGCACCTCAATCCCCCACTTGAGCCGTTTGCGCGTGACGGATAAATCATCCAGCCCGTCCTTAAAGAAGGATCCGATCATCTCCTTCTTTCGATTTTCCGGCATGATAAAGGCCGGATGGTCCTCATAGTAACGCTGTAGCTTGTCCTGGTACTTGGACAGACGGAAGAAGTAGGACTCCTCCTCCCGATATTCTACCGGCCGGCCGCACGACGGGCAATTGCCATTGTCCAGCTGGGCCTCCGTCCAGAACTCCTCGCACGGCGTGCAATAATAGCCCTCATACGTGCCCTTGTAAATATCACCCTGATCATACAGCTTCTGGAACAGGGCCTGCACATCCCGCTCATGCTGGGCGCCCGATGATCGTACAAAAGCATCCGGCTCTACATCCAACAGCTTCCACAAGTCCTTGATCGATTCCACAATCGGGTCAATATAATCCAAAGGCGCCATCCCTTTTGCCGCTGCCGCCCGCTCCAACTTTTCCCCGTGCTCATCCGACCCCGTTACATAAAAGGTATCGTACCCCAGCTCCTTCTGATAGCGCTTGACCGCATCACAAATGATCGAGGTGTAGGTATTGCC
>CABTYV010000078.1 GCA_902489145.1 uncultured Tissierellia bacterium
CGCATTTTCCTCTACAACAAAAACGGCTTTTTCGTCAAAAAAGGGGAGGAAAACAGGCACCCCCCTGTTTTCCTCTACACTTGTGTCAATTTTGTCATAAAAAGTGTAGAGGAAAACGGGCACCCCCCGATTTTCCTCTACACTTTGAGCCGTTTTCGCCAAAAACGTGTAGAGGAAAACAGCCCCCCCCCCCCCGTTTTCCTCTACATCTTCGACCGGCAGCGACAAAAAAAGATGAAAAGGAACAAAAAGAGATGAAAAGAGACGAAAAATCAATAAGAAAGGCCCCACCGCCACACGCCGTCCCCGCTGCCACACGCTGCCCCCACCGCCACACGCCGCCCATTAAATCGCTAGCGATTTAACAGGGATTTAACAGAAAGGCATGCTTTCTTTTAATCCAGACCTCGTATAGTGAACGTGTTATGAGTCAGCAAGTTTGAAGTGAAATTTGAAATTGAATGGATTGAAAGATCGTTCCTGAAGGAGGAAAAAGGTATGAAAAGAATGAAGAAATGGTTGGGCGTTGTGTTGGCCTTGGCTTTGGCGGTGAGCTTGACCGCTTGTGGAGGGAAAGATGATCAGTCTTCTAGCTCTTCTAAGGCGGGTGAAGCATCGACAAGCAACAGCACCACGAGCACATCGACAAGCGAATCCACCAGCGGCGCGGCCAAAGCGACTGGCAATATCAACGTGGTTTCTCGTGAGGAAGGCTCGGGTACCCGCGGTGCCTTTGTGGAAATTACGGGGGTAGAGAAGGACAAGGTGGACCAGACCAGACCGGATGCGGCGATTCAGAACAGCACGGACCAGGTCATCACCTACGTTTCCTCGGATGCGGCTTCCATCGGCTACATCTCTCTGGGCTCCTTGAATGATACGGTCAAGGCCCTCAAGGTGAACGGCACGGAAGCGACGGAAGAAAATGTCTTAAATGACTCTTACGCCCTCAAGCGTCCCTTCAACATCGTCTACAAGCCGGATACGAACGAAGCGACCAAGGATTTCATCAACTACATCATGTCGGCCGAAGGCCAGGGATTGGCCAAAGAAGCCAAGGTCATTGCCAAGGATGGTCAGGCGAAGCCTTATGCCAAGTCGGGCGAAATGACCGGCAAGATTCGGATTTCGGGATCGACCTCGGTGACCCCGTTTATGGAGAAATTGATGGAGGCCTACAAGAAGGTACAGCCCAAGGTGGAATTTGACTTCACCTCCAACGGATCGGGCGCGGGAATCAAAGCGGCGATTGCGGGGGAATCGGATTTGGGCATGGCTTCTCGTGAAATCAAACCGGATGAGCTGAGCCAGGGCATTGAGAACAAGGTCATCGCCCTTGACGGCATTGCGGTGGTTGTTTCCAAGGAAAATGCGACCGAAGATCTGAGTATGGATCAGATTCGTCAGATTTTCACCGGCGAAATCAAAGCCTGGGATAACCTGTAAACGCAGGCAAGACGGGTAAGGGCAGCACATTGTTCCCAGGCTTTTTGAAAAAAAGAAGGGCCCGGCGCAAGGCCGGGCCTTGCTTTTACGTTTTGGGACGCTGAGAAAGGAGGCACCATGGCCAACGAGTCGGTCAGTTTAAAAGATCGAATTATGAATGTGGTTTTTATCTTGGCCACCGCCGTGTCCATTGTTGCAGTTTTACTGATCTGTTTCTTTGTTTTTTCCACTGCGATCCCGACCATTGCTAAGATTGGCTTTAAGGAGTTTATCTTTGGCTCGGTCTGGAAGCCCTCGCAAGATATTTATGGAATTTTGCCCATGATCGTCGGCTCGCTCTACGTCACGCTGGGGGCGACGGTGATTGGGGTACCGATTGGCGTATTGGCGGCGGTTTACATGGTGTACTATTGCCCCGATTCTTTGAAGCGCTTTTTTCAGGCAGGGATCAACCTCCTGGCGGGCATTCCTTCGATCGTCTACGGTCTGTGGGCGCTGGAGGTGATCGTGCCCCTCATCCGGGACCTTTCGGGTGGATTTGGGCTCTCGATTGGGGCCGCCATGATCCTTTTGGGGGTGATGATCCTGCCGACCGTGATCTCCCTTTCCCAGTCCGCCATTGCCTCGGTTCCGCGCCATTTTTATGAAGGCGCGATCGGGCTGGGGGCGACGAAGGAACGAGCGATCTTTACGGTGGTGATTCCGGCGGCCTCCTCCGGCATTCTTTCCTCCATCATCATGGGGATTGGCCGGGCCATCGGGGAAACCATGGCGGTCCAGATGGTCATCGGCAACAGCCCCCTCTTTCCGGAAGGCATCTTTAAGATGGGTCGCACCTTAACCACCAATATTACGACTGAAATGGCTTATGCAGGCGGGCTTCATCGTGAAGCCTTGATCGCCACCGGCGCAGTTCTGTTCGTGTTCATCCTGGTGATCAACTTGGCCTTTAACCTGACCAAGCGCAAGAGTAAGGGAAAGGGAGGCGAATGATGCCCGCACAGCCTCTGGACCAGAAAAATCAAGCGAATAAACGGAGCCTGCGGAAAAATCAGGTCAAGGCCAATGTGATTCGCTTCTTTATCTATGTAGGGATCGTCCTTTCCCTGGGCGTCCTGATGCTGGTGATTGGCCAGGTCCTGCTTCGGGGCGTGCCTCATCTGACCCCGGATTTGTTCGCGGTGGAGTGGACCACGAAAAACCAGTCCATGCTGCCCGCCATCTGGAACACCCTGCTTCTGATTCTCATGACGCTCCTGCTTACGATTCCGGTGGGGGTTGCGACCGCCATTTACACGGTGGAATATGCAAAACCGGGCTCCCGCTTCGTGGCAATCTCCCGTCTGATGACGGAGACTCTGCAGGGCATTCCCTCCATTGTCTTCGGTCTGTTCGGTATGATCTTTTTCGTCAACAAGATCGGCTGGGGCAATGCCATTATATCCGGCGCCCTGACCATGTGGTTTATGACCCTGCCCCTGGTCATCCGTGCGACGGAGGAGGCCTTGCTGGCGGTGCCTATGCGGCTGCGCGAAGCCTCTTACGGCTTAGGGGCGACGAAGCTTCGCACCACCTTCCAGGTGGTTCTGCCTGCCGCTGCCATGGGGATTTTCTCCGGGATCATTCTGACCATTGGCCGGATCGTGGGCGAAACAGCCGCCCTGCTTTATACCGCCGGCGCCATGTCCCGCTATGCCACCCCCATGCTTAACGGCCGGACCCTGTCCATTCATATGTATCTGCTCCAAACCGAAGGAATCTTCAAGGATAAGGCCTATGCGGTCGCGGTGATTCTTTTGCTGGTCGTTCTGGCCATCAATGGACTTTCCACCTATATTGAAAACAAGTATCAAAAGAAGGAGACGGGAAATGACAAGTAAACTGCACTTAGAGAATTTTCAATGCTGGTACGGTGACTTTCAGGCCATTAAAGGCGTCTCCATGGATATTGCCAAAAATGAGATCACGGCCTACATCGGCCCATCCGGCTGCGGGAAGTCCACCGTGCTGAAGTCCATCAACCGAATGAACGATCTGGTGCGAGGCTTTAAAACGGCGGGGTTAATTGCCCTGGATGGGCAGGATGTGTATCAGGATGTCAATGTCTACGCCCTGCGCAAGCGCGTCGGCATGGTTTTCCAACAGCCCAACCCCTTTCCAAAGACCATTTTTGACAATGTGGCCTACGGGCCCCGGACCCATGGGATC
>CABTYV010000079.1 GCA_902489145.1 uncultured Tissierellia bacterium
TACCCCAGCCGCTTCCAGAAGATCGGCCACCAGCTTGGCAGTAATGGGTTCCCGGCCGGCCGTCTTTCGGTCCTGACGGGCGTAGCCGTAGTAGGGCATGACGACATTGATCCGGTTCGCAGAGGCGCGCTTCAAGGCATCGCAGATGATGAGCACCTCCATTAAGTGATCGTTTACCGGATAGGAGGTTGGTTGAATGAGGAAAACATCATAGCCCCGCACCGTTTCGTTGATTTTGACCTGAATCTCCCCATCCGCAAAGTGGTTGAGTTTTAAATCGCCAAGTTGGGCTCCTAAATGCGAGCAAATTTCCTCTGCCAGTTCCCGGTTGGCTGACCCGGTAAACAGCTTCTTCCCAATCCGTTCCATGACTCCTCCTTCAAGGCTAGCAGACCGATTCATGGTGAAAATGGTCACCTTTTTTATTTTAACGCATTCCCGCGAAAAGTGGTAGGGCCCTAGAGCTTCCCCTCCCTTTTCTTTTTCGCCACATAGCCAGCCACATCCTTTCGCTCGGCCCGCTCTATGGCGAGGCTGCCCTCCGCTACCGGCGCGGTAATCGTAGAGCCTGCTGCCACAAAGCCCTCCTTTCCCACCTCCACCGGCGCAACCAGGTTGGCGTTAGAACCCAAAAATGCATGATCTCCCACCTTGGCCTGATGCTTGTGCTTGCCATCATAGTTACAGAAGATGACGCCACAGGAGATATTGACGTCGTCGCCGACCTCCGCATCCCCGATGTAGGCCAAATGGCCCGCCTTGGTCCCTACCCCCAGGCTTGCTTTTTTTACTTCGACAAAATTGCCGATATGAACCCCTTCTCCCAAATGGGACTGAGGGCGCAGATGGGAGAAGGGCCCGATATTGGACTCATCCTCCATAACGGATTCCTCAATCACCGAAGAGCGAATGCTCACCCCATTGCCAATGGTGGAGGAGCGAATGATGCTGCCATCCGTAATCAAACACTTTTTTCCGATCACGCTCGAGCCGGTAATTTCCACCCGTCCCTGAATCCAGCTGCCGGCGCCTACCTCCACCTCTGGCGCAATCCGAACCAGCGTCGGATCATCGATGCGCACCCCGGCATCCATAAGCGCATAGGCCTTTTCTACTGAAATGATTTGATAATATTCACTCACATCCGAGAAGCTATCCATATAAAAGTCATAAGACCAGGCCACTTCTTCCGAATGGATCGCTGCTTCCTCTGATAATAAAATCGTATCATTCTCTTCTTCGATCTTTTGAAGGGCCGGGCTCCATTCTGCTGAAAAAAGAGTGGCGACCTCTTCCATCGTCACTTGCTTTTTGCCCCCTTCCCGGCTCAAAAAACGCGCCAGCTGAGACGCTCGAGTCTCATCGAGCTTGATGGCGTACACCACCCCCGGCCGGTCCAAGGAAAGATAAAAGGAGGCGGCGCTTTTCAAGAAGCGGTCAAAGCAAACCGCAAAGCCCTCTGCTTCATCGGAAGATGGCCCAATTTCCGGCAGGAAGCCTGCTGAAATCAAAATACAAGGCCCCTGCTCCGGCGTCCAATCTGCCCACTGGACCCCTTCGAGATCAAATGCCTTAAGCTTCTTTACTAATAAATCCCGAAGACTGGTCCCATACAGGTCCAGCAGATGCGCTTCGTCCTGCGCTTTACAGGTTCTGGTAAATACAGTATCTAAAATGACGGCTTTCATGTTTGCCTCCTAACATATCTCTGTTTGTAAATGGTGTGAAAGTTCATAGTGTTATTATACAAAGAATGTGTGTTTTAAGAAGAACGAAGTAAGGAATTTTTATTCTTGGTTCATTCTGTGTTATGATTGGCTGATACTACATCAAGGAGGCATGAGGATGTTCCAGTTTTCAATTGAGCCACAGCATAACCCCTATCAAAAAATACACTTCATCGGTATCGGCGGCACGTCCATGTCTGGTTTGGCAGAGCTGATGATGGATAAGGGTTTCCAAGTGAGTGGTTCCGACCGGGAGCCCAGCAAATATACGCGCCATCTGGAAAGTAAGGGACTTAAGGTGCAATATGGTCAGTCTGCTCAGAATATCAAGGACCAGGATCTTTTTATCTATACTGATGCCATTGGCCCCCAAAATCCAGAGCTGGTCGCTGCAAAAAGCACAGGCCATCCGGTGATCAACCGTGGCACCTTTCTGGGCGCTCTGATGCGCAATTACCAGCATTCCATTTCAGTCTCTGGTGCCCACGGAAAGTCCACCACCACCTCCATGCTGGCCGAGATCCTCTTGGCCGCCCGGCAAACAGAGCCTACCATCCTGATCGGTGGAGCCCTGGACGATATGGGCGGCAACTGCCACACCGGTAGGGAAGAGATATTTTTGGCAGAGGGCTGCGAATACAAGGGCAATATCTTACATTATTTCCCTTCCATCGCCATTGTCCTCAATATCGACCTGGACCATCTGGACTATTACCGAGACTTGAACCACATTATTGAGACCTTTGAACAGTACATGGAAAACCTGGACGAGCAGGGAAGCGCCATTCTGAATCTCGATGATCCCAATTCCAAAAGCTTATCAGCCCATGTGAAGGGCCAGGTCAAATGTTTTTCCATGACTAAGAAGGAAGCAGATGTGCACGCAGAAGAGATCACCTATGACGAATACGGCTATCCTGCCTTTACCCTCTGCTTTTCAGACGGAAGCCGCCAAAGGATCTCTCTGAGCGTCTTGGGCGATTTCAATATTTATAATGCGATGGCGGCCAGCCTGGCGGCCCGGATTGCAGGAATCCCCCTCTCCACCATTCGCCAGGGGCTCGAAAACTACCGATCCCTCCACCGAAGAATGGAAGAGGTCGGCCGTTTTGAGGGCGCCCGGGTTCTGACCGACTACGGCCATCATCCTGCCGAAATCCGCGCCACCCTCAAAGCCATGGCCCCCCATGTGACAGGTCGTTTTTACTGCGTATTTGAGCCCCATACCTATTCCAGAACCCGTTTTTTGATGGACGATTTTGCCAGGTCCTTCCATGACTGTGATGAGGTCATCATCACCAAGATTTATGGGGCGCGCGAGGAGGACGATGGCTCGGTCCGCTCTGAAGAGCTGGTCGATAAGATCAATGCCCATAACGACCGGGCGATCTATCAGGAAAGCTATCAAGACGTCGTAAGCTACCTGCATGGGCGGGTCAACCCTGAGGATTTGATTTTGACCACCGGCTGCGGAAAGGCCGATGTGATTGCTGAATTATTGGTCGATCAGGGCTAGTCTTCGGGAAGCGCCTGGATCCTTTCTTTCAGAATCATCAGCTGGTTAAAAAATTCATCGGATAAATCATCATATGCGAGCAGGAAGTCCAGGTCCGCCAGGGCTTCCTTTTTTTGTCCCATTTGTGCGAAAAGGATGGCCCGATTATGACGAAGGCGAAGCGCCGAGGGATGGCGCTTGAGCCCTTCGCTCGCATAATGGAGGGCCTGTGCCCCATCGCCCTGGGCCTCTAGGACGTAGACCATGGCGTTATATAAGTCTTCA
>CABTYV010000080.1 GCA_902489145.1 uncultured Tissierellia bacterium
GTTTGTTTAGCACTTTCATTGTACAGGATTTCTCTCTATATTTTTTTCTTCTTGGTCTCACATCAATTGTATCTCTACAATCAATGGGGCTTTCCCTCACTTTCCTTCTATGTTTTATTATACAATCTGTGATACAATATATAGACAAAAACCAAGGAGGAGGAAAGGAATATTTATGAAAAAAAGAGTAAAGAAAAATAATATCAGATATATTATTCTTCCCTTTTTATTCCTATTTGCGGTGGCGTTTATGCCCCTCACTGTCCATGCGGAAGCAACCGATAATTGTACGGGTGACTGCCCCCATGAAGCCAAGATCGGCTCGATGCACTATGATACGCTGGTGGATGCTGTGGATGCGGCAAAAGATGGAGATACCATCGAGCTATTGAAGGATGTCGTATTAAGCAAGCTCTCCGGCAACCGAACGGGTGACAGCTCTACTTCCGATACTGATGGAATCCTGCGATTCGACCAGGCGGGAACATACACCATTTTAGGAAATGGGCACACCATCAGCCGATCAGATGAGAAAACTTATGCCTACAAAAATGTGATCTTCACCAAAAATGATGCAGTGGTCAATCTGGGAAAGAAAGACGAACCGGAAAAGAGCCATCTCGTTATCGATGGCAAAGAACAGTACAGCACCAACGCCTTATTGATCGCACATGATAAGGGGACCATCAACATGTACGATGGCGTTACCGTCTGTAATTCGAGAGGTCATGGCGGGACAGGTGCAGCCGGGATTGTGGTTTATGGCACCTTCAATATGTATGGCGGCATTGTGGAAAATAACCAGTCTCGCATGATGGGCGGCGGAATCGGTCTTCCCCCTTGGCAGGCAGAAGCAACGGCCGTTCTCAATGTCTATGGTGGCACTTTCCGAAACAACCATGCACCAGGCAAACCATGGGGGAATGGTTTCGGTGGTGCCATTGCCAACTTCAATGGAAAAAGCATCTATCTTGAAAATGCCGTCTTCGAGGAAAATAGTGCGGAATTTGGTGGTACGATTTATTCCGGCACGTCTCTGGAAATGAAAAACTGCACTTTTAAGAATAACAAAGCGGAAAAAGACGGTGGTGCGCTTTATGCAAGCGGATCTGTAACTGCAGAAGGAAGCGTCTTTACTCAGAACCAGGCTAATAGAGGCGGTGCAATTGGTCTCCTTGAATGTGACCTTACCGTCGACGATCAATCGGTCATCTACGATAACCAGGCGACTACGGCCGGAGACGATATGACGATTGATAATGATAAGGCCCATACGGTCAAGCTTCCCACCGGAAAAAGCATGACGGCTACCGGAAAGATGGCCCCCTTCCGGGCAACAGGCTGGTTTGAGGATGGCCGCCAAGGAATACGCTACGATGCAAAAACCCACGCAAAGGAAGCGACCAAGCTCAATTATCAGCAGGAGACTTGGCTGGCCGATCTCAAGGTGGTTTACAAAGAAGCCTACAACATCACTTATGTGCTCAATGACGGATCCTTTGTTGAAGGATATGAGGCTCCGTCTTCCTATGAAGCGGGAGATACCACACAACTACCTACGGCAGATAAGCTAGGTCGAGACGGCTATCGCTTCGAAGGCTGGTACGATAATCCGAACTTTGAAGGAGCTCCTATCACTGAGATTGGGCCGGAGGTGAGAGGTGATTTAGTCTTCTATGCTAAATGGAGCAAGAATCCGACTCCAAATCCGGATCCCGATCCGAAACCAAATCCTGATCCTAAGCCGGATCCCGATCCAAAGCCAAATCCCGATCCTAAGCCGGATCCCGATCCAAAGCCAAATCCCGATCCTAAGCCGAATCCTGATCCGAAACCGAATCCCGATTCAAAACCAACCCCGGTTCCCAAGCCGGAGAGTAAACCGAACAAGACGAAACAGCCGGAGAAAGCTAAGCCGTCCAAAGCTCCAAAAACCGGAGATGAAACGACTCTTCTTCTCAGTGGAGCGACGGTATTCGCCTGTGGAGTAGGCGTCATCATTCTTGAAAAGAAAAAGAAATGGGCTAAATAATGTAAAATCCCCCTTTGCTGGATATAAGAGCAAAGGGGGATTTATTTGTTGTGGAAATAATAGAGGTCTTCTGTCTATGATAACAAGGAATATTATTCATATAGATTGGAACGATTGTCTTTTAATTAAGAACTCCAATACTAGTGACTTGCAAAATGAAATGCAACAAATAAAAAAAACATGGCTAATCTGTTAGAGTGTGAATAACGACAAAACACAAACAAGGAGAAGCCATGGATTACGTTTATTGTACCACGACTCGAGAAAAAGGAAGCCATTTTACTTAGGAGTAGCGAAAATATACGCTTGGATTTAAAATATAGAGCCGTGTACATTTGTAAATGATGTGAGACCAAAAAAGTAAGTTGAGATCTCCTGTGTGCTATCCTAATTACTGGCGGACTAGCCCGCCAGTAATTGGGCTCTTTTTTCCATAGGCGTTAGCCATTGTAGCGTCTGCATAGGTAGTCGGTTGGATTTGTAGAGATAGCGCTTCATTTGTAGAACCAGATCTTCATAACTGTAAAAGGACAAGTGGGCGTAAAAACGCTCATTGTCATTTCGGTGACTTCGCTCGACCTTTCCGTTATGCCTTGGTGTCCTGGGCCGAATCAGTTTATGCTCAGTCCCCTTTTCTTGACAATAAAGATCGAAAGGATGGATCCGATCGGTCTCACGGAAATGCGTGAATTCAACGCCGTTGTCGGTTTGAATGGTCTGGGGTTGGTAGCCGAAATGACGGATGGCCATTTTTACAAATTGGACGGCTGAATAGGAAGATTGTTCACGGAAGGGGTAAATGAAGCGTTCTCGGCTGGCTTCATCGATGACAGTGTATTGAAAGAATCGATCCGGCATTTTACCCACGTAACAAGCTTTTGGAACATATTTGACATCGAGTTGCCACTTCACGCCGAGTGCTTTCGGGGTATGGTAAGGCTTCGGAATATATGGCTTTTTCTTCAGGGCTTTTTGTTGGTAAAAGCCCTGTTTCCGAAGGAAGCGGAAAAGTGAGCAGGGGTGGCGGCGGTAGCCCTTTTGAAATTTCAGCTTGGCGTAAAGTTCAATGAGGGAGATGGATGGATTTCGCCGAATGAAATTTTGAATCCAGGCCTTTTCTTCTTCCGTATGGGCAGTAGGATGCGGACTTTTCGGACGGTGTGAACGGTCCATTAGTGACTCCCGGCTGCCGTCAAAGCGGCGATTCCAACGCATAAGAGAGGCTTTTGAGATCTTGTAGCGGCGAATAACGAAGCTGACAGAATAGCCTAAACGATACGTTTTAACCGCATGAAATCTCGTTTCTAAAGTATGTGGGAGATAACGCTGAGTTTTTGTTATACTAGTTGACATAGAAAGAATCCTTTCTTTGTTTGTTTAGCACTTTCATTGTACAGGATTTCTCTCTATATTTTTTTCTTCTTGGTCTCACATCAATTGTATCTCTACAAAAAGGCCA
>CABTYV010000081.1 GCA_902489145.1 uncultured Tissierellia bacterium
TGACAAAAATGTCATTTTTACTGTAGAGGAAAACAGGGGGGTGGCCGTTTTCCTCTCCATTTTTGACAAAAATGTCATTTTTACTGTAGAGGAAAACAGGGGGGTGGCCGTTTTCCTCTACACCTTCGACCAAAACCACCAACAAACAACCACAAAGCGGAGCTGGCCTCCGGCCAGCGATTCGAAGCCAAGCGGAGTCGGCCTCCGGCCGATGGATGATACAGAAGCAGAGGCGCCCCATGGGGCGCTTCCTATTGGAATGATAAGCGGAAGGAAGTCGGGCCCAGCCCGACTTCTTCTCTTTTTTTATTTCATATGGAAGGGCAGTCATCGCACCGGGGCCCAATACATGTACGAGATGAAGATTTGGTTAAATTCCTGTAAAATAGCGGTTTTGCGGTCTTTTCCCAGACCAGCACCCTGTCCACTTTCTTTATAATAGATGGGAAAAGAACTGGTGTATGTTCACGATCGCTCCATTGCACAATGGAAAACATCCGGTAGAAATGCGAATGGGGCTCGTAGGCATCCTCGCGCCTGATTTCACTTTGATTTGAAGGGAGGATTTTGGATGAAAAAGTCCATTCGTTTGGCTCTTCTTGGTTTGGTCTTGATGCTTCTTATGGCGGCTTGCGGCAAGGAGGAATCGGCGAAGACGGGCAAGTCGAAAAATCAATTTGTCACAGAGGCCGGCAGTAAGGCACCCTTGAAGATTCTATCGGGATCGGAAAATAAGGTGTTGGAAGATTTGTTGGAGGTGTACGCCAAAAAAACGGGACAAAAAATCCAGATGACCTATATGGGATCGCTGGATATGATGCATCTGCTGCAGGCGGACCAGGTGGAATATGATGCGCTATGGCCCGCTTCCAGTCTGTGGCTGAATATGGGCGATCGCCATCATCGTCTGAAGCATCGAAAGACCGTGGCGGTTTCGCCGGTGGTATTTGGCATTCGTCGCTCCTTGGCCGAGAAGCTTCATTTTGTGGGGCGGAGGGATGTGAAGGTGCGGGAGCTGATGGATGAGATTGAAAAGGGCAATTTGTCCTTTTCCATGACCTCTGCGACCCAGTCCAATTCGGGTGCTTCCGCTTATTTAGCCTTTCTCACCGCCCTGGCCGATCATGGCAACCAGGGTCTGCGCTCAGATGATTTGAAAAATCCAGCCTTGCAAAAGGAGATTAAAACCTTGCTTTCGGGGGTCAATCGTGCTTCGGCCTCCTCTCAATGGCTGGTGGACCTCTTCCTCATGGCGGGCGATTATGACGCGATGGTCAACTATGAGCAGCTGATCATTCAGACCAATCTGGCCCTGGAAAAAGCGGGCAAGGAGCCCCTTTATTTGGTCTACCCGGTCGATGGTCTCTCCCTCTCCGATGCCCCCCTCGCTTATGTGGACCGGGGCGATGATCAGAAGGAACAGGCTTTTTTAGATTTCCAGAACTTCCTGCTTTCCGAGGAGGGGCAGGACTTCATTGAACGGACGGGCAAGCGCAATGCTTTCGCGGGCGTGAGGCTGAAAAATCGGTCCTACTTCCGCAAGGAATGGGGCATTGACCTGGACCGCACCCTCTCGCCCATTCGGTTTCCCGCCAATGAAACCATCACAGAAGCGCTCCAGCTCTACCAGTCCTCCTTCAAAAAGCCCGCTTTTACGGTCTATGTCTTGGACTATTCGGGGTCCATGTCTGGGAAAGGCCACGAGGAGATGGTCCAGGCCCTGAAGGAAATTTGGGATCCCGAACGGGCGAAGCTCAATCTTTTGCTGGGCACCGAGGGGGACCGGTCGGTCTTTTTGCCCTTTGCCAGCGATGTCGGAACGCCCATGATCCAGGACGGCAATCAGCTGAAATCCTTGCTGGTAGAGGCAGAAACCAGACCGGTTCAGGGCGGCACCCACCTCTATGAAGCCGTGAAGGAGGCCATGACCCTGCTGCTCAAGCAGAAGGACCTGGATCGTTATACGCCGGCCATTGTCCTATTGACCGATGGCCGTGCCAATGGGGCCTTGGACTATGAGCAGTTCAAAGCCTACTACGAGACTTTGGACCTGGATGTACCCATTTTTTCGATTTACTTTGGGCATGCGTCACAGGAGGAGATTGAAAAGCTGGCTACCCTATCCCGTGCCCGTATTTTTAATGGCGCAGAGGACTTGATCGAAAGCTTTAAGCAGGTGAAAGGATATAACTGATGAATGAGCGCGGTTCGGCGTTTCGCTCCCTCTTGAGCGGACTGATCGCTGGCGGCCTTTTTTTACTTCTTTTTTTGGGACTCCACTGGGCCTTGCTCGTCTCTATCCCCATGGCTATTGCAAGCTGGTGGGCCGTCTTCTTGCTATTGAGCCCTCAGCGCCGCATTGGCCAGATCCCGGTGGATGGGCTGGAGGAGGGCTGGCGGCTGGATAGCATTTACCAGGCCGGCCAAAATTATGTCCATCGCCTGATGGACTTGCCCAGTCAGGTGGAGGATGCCGGCATTGCCCAGTAGGCGAGCACCCTCGCCTCCATTGGCCAGGATATTATGACCTACCTGTCCAACCACCCGGACCTGCTCTCCAAGTCGGAACACTTTATCCGCTACTACATGGATACGGCCCTGCGCATTCTCACCAATTACCTGCAGGTACAGGAGGCCCACATATCGAAGGACCAGTGGAAAAAAGTCCAGGGCTCGGTCAGCGAATCCCTGCGCTACCTCTGCCAGATCTTTACCCGGCAACGGGATTCTTTTCATCAGGATCTGATTTTGGATCTGGAGGTGGAGTCCGATTTATTGGAGAAGACGGTGAAACTAAGCGGAGGAAGACAGCATGAAGCATAAAAAATGGGTGGGGTTGGGCTTGTTACTGGTGATCATTTTGGTTGCCATTCTTTACCAGACCTTTTTGAGTGGTCAGTCTCAGAAGGTGCGCCTGAAGGGCCTGCTGGGGGGCGAGAAAATCGGCCTCTTCGAGAGTGACGCATTTACTAGGAAGATGCGCAGCTATGCCCTGCAGATGGACTACCGAAAAGCGGGTTCTTTTGCCATGGCGGAGGAGACGGCACGCAGCCACAATCAGGAGGGCTATGACTACCTCTTTCCCGCCTCCCAGCTGGCCAGCCAATACTACAAAAAGCTGGGTGGGACCCTCCGCCAGGAGGAGATTGTTTTCAACTCCCCCCTCGTCCTATACACACGAAAGCCGGTGGCGGAAGCCCTGCGCAAACGAGGCATTGTCCGGGAGCAGGGGGGCGTCTCCTACCTTGCGATGAAGCCCCTGGCGGAGCTCATTGGCCGGGGGACCAGCTGGAAGGAGCTGGGCCTGACGGATCTATATGGCAACATTTTTGTCGATACCACCGACCCCAATGCGTCCAACTCGGGCAATACCTTCCTGGGCCTTCTGGCCAATGCCCTAAATAACAACCGGGTCGTGCACAAGGCGGACGTCCCCGCCCTCTTGCCCAAAATCAA
>CABTYV010000082.1 GCA_902489145.1 uncultured Tissierellia bacterium
AAGAGGTTAGATTGACCTTAAAGGCGATATGGGTATTGCCCGAGCCCCGCTGGGCCGCATCAAAAGCCATGGTAAAGACCAGAACAAAGATCCCCAGGGACCGGGCTTCTCCTTTGGAGACGGCATGCAGACCTCCGCCATGACCCTAACCGGAAACGCGCTGGGGGCCAAGGAAGGCGAGCGGGCCATCCGCTATGGAAAGACCTGCCGGACCATCGGTTATTTTCTGGCGGGCTTTCTGTCTTTGGCCGTCCTCCTCTTGGGCCCTCAGTTTTATGACTACCAGTTCGCGGATGCCCAGGTAGTGAACATGGGGGTCCATATTTCCCGTTATATTATTTTGATCGTTTTTTTCCAGATCCAGCAGCTGATTTATAACGGGGTGCTGCGTTCCGCCGGCGATGTGAAATATACCATGATCACCTCCATGATTTCGGTGACCATCATTCGGACCCTGGCCACCCTGTTATTTGTCCACTTCTTTCATTTGGGCTTGGATGGGATCTGGATGGGCATCCTCCTGGATCAATTTTTCCGCTTTCTATTTTCCTACTGGCGCTTCCACCAGGGCAAGTGGATTTATTTGAAGATTTAACGACTGAAAAAAACGAAGATGCTCTCCTTCGAAAGTACATCGAGGGGGGCTTTTCCCGAACGAGGAAAGGAGTAACCTGTGGCGAAACCGCAGCGAAGGATCTACATCGAGACGCCTTCAGGGACCAAAACGCACCCGTTTTCTTTAAAAGAGGCTCAGCGCTATGAGGATTTGATCGCCCCTTATGAGGCAGAATTTGATGGCCAGGTAGTCCTGGCGCAGTGCGGATCCCAGCTCCACGAGCTGGGGGAGCTGGTGGAGGGAGATCCCACCTCCATTCATTTTTTGGACACCGCTCATACGGATGGACACCGGGTGTATATGCGGTCCCTCTCCTTTGTCTTTATTCTCGCCATCAATCGCCACTTTCCAAAGGCCCGGGCCATCATTGAACACTCCATCTCGGGGGGTTCCTATTGCACCATTCGCCAGGGCGAAGAGCGCCTGCCGCTGGATAGCAATACGAGGGATCTGATCGAGCAATCCATGCGCTCGATCATCGAGGCGGATCTGCCGATTGAACGCAAGGAGTTGAGTCTGGAGGAGGCCCGGCAATTTTTTCTGGAAATTGGCCGCCCGGACAAGGAACGCTCCATCCGCTATCTTTCTGCCGATCATGTATCGATCTACAAGCTGGGTCAATATTATGATTCCTTTTATGGCTTTATGGTGCCCTCCACTCGCTATGTTTCCACCTTTCATCTGGAGCTCTTCGAGCGCGGCCTGGTCCTGATGGGCCCGGAACGGGCTCAGCGCGGGGTCAAGCGAAACTTTGTCCCCCAATACAAATTACTGGAGTCCTACCAGGAAGCGGAGCGCTGGTCGACGCTGCAAAAAATTGAAAACACCTTCGATCTCAATGTCCTGATTGCGTCCGGTCAGGTGGGGGAGCTGGTGCGAATGACCGAGAGTCTGCAGCAACACCGAATCATGGAAATCGCCCAGGAAATCAGGCGACAGAGAAAACGCCTCATCCTGGTGGCGGCGCCCTCCTCTTCTGGAAAAACCTCCTTCGCCTATAAGTTAAAAAATGATCTGCGGGTCCTGGGCCTTCGGCCCATCAGCCTGTCCTTGGATGATTATTATGTGGACCGCCTCAAGACCCCGCTCGATGCAGACGGCGCCTATGACTTTGAATCGCTTTATGCCATTGATCTGGAGCGCTTTGAACAGGATATGGAAGCCCTGCTGGCGGGCCAGGAGGTGGAGGTCATTCGCTACGACTTTTTAAGCGGCAAGCGGTGCCTGACGGGAAAGACCATTCGCCTAAAGGAGGGGGATCCCATCATTATTGAGGGGATTCATGGGCTCAACCCCAAGCTGTTCCGCCGGCGGGAGGCTCAGGATTCCTTTAAGATTTATTTATCTGTCACCACCCAGATTAATTTAGACGATCACAACCGGGTGCATACGACTGATTTGCGTTTGATGCGCCGCATGGCGCGGGATCAGGCCTTCCGGGGCAAGGATATTCGGGAGACCATCGCGGAATGGCCGCGGGTGCGCCGGGGGGAGAAGGAACATATTTTTCCCTACCAGGAGGAGGCGGATGTCCTCTTTAACTCCTCTTTTGTCTATGAAATTGCCGTGCTCAAACCCCTGATTGAAGGCCCCTTACAGGCGATTCCTCCGGAGGATGAAAGCTTTTTGGAGGCCCGGCGTCTGCTGGCGCTGCTGAAGTATTTTCTGCCCATGACGGACCAGTCCGATATTGTGAACACCTCCATTCTCCGTGAATTTATCGGAGGCAGTAAGATTGTATAGCTTCCTATGGAGGGGAAGCGACTGGCCTGAAAAAAGCAGTCAAGGGCTTTTGTTGAAAGGAGAGCGGGATGAGAGATTCGCTGGAGGAGCTACGGAACCAGATTGACCAGGTGGACCGGTCGATGCGACTTCTCTTTTTGCGCCGTATGGCGCTGGTCAAAGAGGTGGGCGCCCTCAAGGCTTCTCTGGGCAAGGCCGTCTACGATCCGGACCGGGAAGCAGCCATTTTAAAAAGTGGGGCAGAGGAGGTTCCGGATGCGCTCCGGGCCTATTATAGCTCCTTCCAAAAGGAATTGATGGCCCTGTCCCGGGCCTACCAGGAAGCGCTGACAAAGGAAAGGGGCGGGGAGGAGTCTTTGGATGCGTGAGCCGTGCTACACGCTTTCGCTGCCGGGCTTTTCAAATAAGGAAGAAATTGTACTCGCCTTTTTGACCGACCTTCACCAGGAAGCCTTTGGTCCCCTCCTGGATTCGCTCGATCACCATCAACCGGACGGGATCCTTTTTGCAGGGGACCTGCTCCGGGGGCGGGGGTTGACGAGCGACCAGGTGGCGCGGGCCATGGAGGAGGATTTATTGCCCCTGATGGAGGCCCTGGTCAAGCGGGGGCCGACGATCTTCTCGCTGGGCAATCACGACCATTATCTCAGCGCCCAGGATCTGCGAAGGCTGGAGGAGACGGGGGCCTGCCTGGTGGCAGAATCCTTTACAGAACGGTGGGGACTGAAAATTGGCGGGCTCTCTTCCGGCCAGGTGGCTCTTTTCAGATGGGATCCCGCATCCGTCCTGGCTCGCGAGCGGTCTTTTCTCAGTCAGAAGTTGTATTTTCTCCGTCGACTGACCAGCCTTGCGAAAAAGGAAGCGCCGCCGGATCTGGACTTTCTGGAAGCCTTTTCGAATCAGCCCGGCTGCAAGCTTCTTCTTTGCCATCATCCCGAATACTGGCCTAAGATCCAAGCCTATCCCATTGCC
>CABTYV010000083.1 GCA_902489145.1 uncultured Tissierellia bacterium
AGCGCGTCGGCATGGTTTTCCAACAGCCCAACCCCTTTCCAAAGACCATTTTTGACAATGTGGCCTACGGGCCCCGGACCCATGGGATCAAAGGGCGCGAGGAGCTGGAGGAAATTGTAGAAAAGTCGCTGAAGCAGGCGGCCATTTGGGATGAGGTCAAGGACAAGCTCAACAAGTCGGCCACGGCCCTCTCCGGTGGTCAGCAGCAGCGGGTCTGCATTGCCCGGGCTCTGGCTGACCAGCCGGAGGTGATTCTGCTCGATGAGCCGACCTCGGCGCTGGATCCGATTTCCACGACCAAAATTGAGGATCTCCTTTTCGAACTCAAAAAAGACTACACCATCGTGATCGTCACCCACAATATGCAGCAGGCCGCGCGCGTATCCGACAAAACGGCTTTCTTCTACCTGGGGGATCTGATCGAGTATGGATTGACCGATCAAATTTTTGAAAATCCGAAAAATGAACAAACCGAACGGTATGTGACCGGTCGATTCGGTTGATAAAGGAGTGGCGTATGCGGACTGAATTTGAACAGCAACTCAAGGACCTCAACCAAAACCTAACGGATATGTCAGAGCTTTGCATTCAATCCGTGGAAGAAGCGCTCAAGGCCCTGATTGAGCAGGAGGAAGCCCCTGCGCATCAGGTTTTGGAGCGAGAGATGAAGATCAATGATTTGGAACGGGAGATCAGCCAGGAGGCCATTCGCCTGGTTATGCGCCAGCAGCCCGTGGCGAGCGACCTGCGCTTTCTTTCCGCTTCGATTTCGATGAACACGGATTTGGAGCGGATTGGCGATCAGGCGGAGGATATTTCACGCCTGGTCTTGCAGATGATCCAAACCGGCTACGAAAAGAGGGAGCTGGGCTCGCTGGTGGAGATGAGCCGGCGGACCAACGAGATGATCGAACAGTCGGTCCAGGCATTTATCAGCGACGATGCGGAGCTGGCCGAACAGGTGGTGGACTCCGACGATTTGGTTGACGCACTCTTTGTCAAGGTGCGGGACGAGATTGTCAAGGACATTCAGGAAGGGAGCTACGAGGCCTCCACCCTGACTGATATGCTCATGATTGCCAAGTATCTGGAGCGTATCGGGGATCATGCGACCAATATTGGCGAAGCCGTCTATTTTTCCATCACCGGCCAAAAGATCGAAGCCAAGTAGACGAAGCCTTTGCTCCTCCAGTCAAGATCGATAGAATCAGCAGGCGTCCGACCCGGAACTTCTCCTCCTTCCCCTCTGGGCAAGGACGCGTCGGCGAAAGGGCTTCCCTTTCGTTGCTTGAGATGCTCCCACCTGTGACGAAAGCCGCAAGTGGGAGCTTTTTTTCAGGGAAGCGGTCGGGCGGGATAGTGCTTCCCTCCGGTTCGCGCTATAATGAAAGAACAGAGTGCCTCCTGGGATGGGGCGAACCAGAGGAGGGGGAATGGCTTTTATTTATGTCGTAGAAGACGACCAAAATATTCGAGAACTCATTTGTTATGCACTCAAAGGCGACGGATTTGAGGCCCAGGGCTTTGCCAATGCCGCTGCCCTCTACGAGGCGATGGAAGCGCGCTTACCCGACCTTTTTTTGCTGGATATCATGCTGGAAGGGGAGGACGGCTATCAAATTTTAAAGCGGATTAAAAACCGATCCGACAGTCGAAAGCTGCCCGTCATCATGCTCACTGCTAAGAGCGCAGAATATGATAAGGTGCGCGGATTGGATATGGGGGCGGACGACTATGTGACCAAGCCCTTTGGCGTAATGGAGCTCCTTTCGCGCATCAAGGCCGTGCTGCGCCGATATGGCAATCGGGAAAGGGACACCCAGCTCTGTTTGGGGAAGCTCTGTCTGAACCAGGAAAAACGCCTGGTCGAGGTGGACGGTGCGGCGGTCGACTTGACCTATAAGGAATTTGAACTTCTGGCCTATCTGATGGATAACCTGGAGCTGGTCCTCTCCCGTGACCGGATTATGGAAGAGGTCTGGGGCTATGAATATGCGGGAGAAACGCGGACGGTTGATGTCCACATCCGTTCCCTCCGGCAGAAGCTGGGGTCGGCGGCTCGCTATATTAAAACGGTCCGCAATGTCGGATATAAGATGGAGGAATCCTGATGAAAGTAAAACTTCGGGCCCGTTTTCTCGGAGCCAGCCTGCTCTTGGTGTTGATCTCCCTGCCCTTCCTATTTAACTCCACCGCTCGATCGGCCGATGCGATCAGTCAATCGGCGGCCCGCTCCATGGCCCTTCACTTCGATGGTCTGCCGGCTGCGCAGATTCGCAGCTTTTTGAAAGAAGAGGGTCAGCAAAAAGATTTTGTCATTGAAAAGGTGGATCAAAAGCCCGCCTCCGCGCATCCCCAGGATGCGCAATTTCGCGATGCGGAAGGCCAGCGCTATCAGATTCATCATCGCCCCTTTTCTTTTTGGGAAATCGCCCGCTATTTGGGACCTCATTTTTTGATTTTTCTCATTTTTATGATCGTGCTTTCTTTACTCCTCACCCGCTATCTCTATCGCTCCTCCCTGCGCCCCTTCCGCTCCATGGCCAACTATCTCGCCTCTCTGACACGAGGCGATTATTCCGCCGAAGCCCCACCCGTGGAAGAAGAGGAAGCCTTGACCGACCTTTTGGGTACCCCGGAGGACCGGCGGCTCTTCGTCGACCAGCTGCGGGAGATCCGGGAAAATGAAAATATGCGGCGGCAGTTTACCGCCAATATTTCCCATGAGCTCAAAAGTCCCCTCACCTCGATCATTGGCTATGCCGAAATGCTGGAGGGGGGCAAGGTGGAACCGGAGCAAAGCAAGGCCTTTGCCGGGATCATCCACCGGGAGGGCGCCAGACTGCTCTCCATCATTGACCAGGTGATTCAGCTCTCGAAATTTGATACGGGCATGGCCTATATGAATCATTTGGAGGAGTGTAACCTGACCGAGATCCTGGGCAATGAGCTCTCCGCTCGGACCGCCTACGCCAAGGAACACGGGGTGATGCTCAGCGCGAAGGTGTTGGTCATGCCCCAGAAGGAAGGGGGCGCGGACGGCGAGCCGTCCCAGCCCGACTGGGTGGACCTGGCGCCGGGGGCGGAGGAGCCGGCGATCTATCTCAAGGGCAATCGGCGGATGATCGAGGACATTGTCGATAACCTCGTGTCCAACGCCATCAAATATTCCCGGGACCATGA
>CABTYV010000084.1 GCA_902489145.1 uncultured Tissierellia bacterium
AAAACGGCCACCCCCCTGTTTTCCTCTACACCTTCGACCATTTTCGCCAAAAAAGTGTAGAGGAAAATGGCCTCCCCCAGATTTTCCTCTACATTTATGACCATTTTGTCATAAAAGCTGTAGAGGAAAATGGCTACCCCCTCATTTTCCTCTACACCTCATGCGTCCGGCACCAAAAGATACAAAAAAACAAAAGGAAAGGCGGCGTCCGCCGCCCACCCTATGATAAGAGAGATAGAGAGGAAGTCGGGCCGCCGGCCGACTTCCTTCCTTCTATCCTTCCATAAGGAGGCGCGCCCCGCCAGCGCCGCGCCCTGCCCCGGCGCACACCTCAGCGAGCGCCACCACAGCGTCGCAGCGCCACACCAGCCGCGCCCGGATAAAACGTGCATTTTTGGGCATCAACCAATCGTTGTACAACAAGGCGTTGCGAGAAAATTCCTTTTTTCAACGATCAGTCGGTGGTGGGATAGACCGTCCTTTTGTAGGATGGGGTCAGAAAGGGAAAAAAAGGAGGTCTATATGTTTAAGAATATGCAGATCGGTCAGACAATTGCGGAGCAGCGCCGGAGGATGGGATTGACCCAGACCGAATTGGCCAACCAGTTGGGCTTATCGCCTCAGGCGGTGTCGAAATGGGAAAATGGCTTGGGGAGTCCGGATATTTCGCTGCTGCCGGAGATTGCGCAGATATTGAATCTGAGCATGGATCAGCTTTTTGGGCTGGAGGCGGTGGAGACGGCACCGGGCATGGCCTCGGAGGGGGCCAATGGGCCGGATTCGGCGGAGGGTCCGGAAGCAGAAGAGCGGAAATCCTTTGATTTTCCAGAGCGCTATGAGTCGCTGCCGTTGGTGGCAGTGTATCGTGACCGGGCTTGCTACAGCGATTTGGAGCTGGTGCGGCAGGAAGAGGGCCATGTATATTTTGTCAATGGGTCAGAGGCGGATTTACGGGAGAATCTGATCATCAATCGTGACCGAAGTCAGATCTTGATCGTATTTTATGAGGAAATGGCGCAGAAGAGCCGGGCGGAGGAAAAGGAAGAGCGGGATCTGGGGGACGAGGAGGCGATTCGGCGCCTGGATGTCGATGTGAAAGGGAATTGCGATCTCTATATTCGGCGGACGAATAGCGCCAAGTTTTCCTGGCGGGCGGTGGGGGACGATCGCTTTATCCGGTCCGTTTCGGCCCACCAGGAGGGGGATTGCCTCTCCTTGCGGGTAGAGCGGGACAAGCAGAAGCGGTCCTTTAACCTATTTTCTTTCTCTATTTTAAGCAATCTGGACAATCGAATTTATATCGATTGCCCCACGGAAGAGTTGGCCTCGTTGCTGTTGAAGGCTTCGGGGGCGTGCGAGGTGCATGTGGAGCCGGCGTTTGGCCGGGCGGAAATTCGGTCGGCCGGTGCGGCAGAGGTGGATATGAACCGGATGGACGAGTTGGAGCTTTCGATCGCGGGAGCGGGCGAATGCAAGGTTGGATCCTGTCAAAATGCGGATGTCCGCATTGCCGGGGCAGGAGATGTGACCATCGACCGGCTGAATGGAGACCGCCTGCAGATTTCAATTGCCGGGGCGGGCGATTGCAAGATTGGCCAGGGAGAGGTCAAGGAATTGCAATGCGTGCTCAATGGGGCAGGCGATGTCGATGCGTCTCATTTGACGGTCAATGATGCGGAGATTAAAATGAATGGATTCGGCGATGTGGTCATTGGCCGGGTCAAGGGGCGTTCGGTGGAACAGGTGTCGATTGGTTCAAGCCTGCGGATTCTTGAGCGCGGTTGATGGATGACGTGAAGGAGGTTCATGATGGTCAATTCGACGGTTTGGGCGGGCTTGCTCATTCCTTTTCTGGGTACGGCGCTGGGAGCGGCTTGCGTCTATTTTATGCGCGGTTCGCTTCATCCCCAGGTGCAAAAGGGCCTGTCGGGCTTTGCCGGCGGAGTCATGGTGGCGGCTTCTGTGTGGTCGCTGCTGATGCCTGCCATTGACCAGGGCGCCGGTCAGGGCTTTCAAAAGGTAGGGCCCGCCGTCATCGGCTTTTGGCTGGGCACCCTCCTGCTCCTGCTGTTGGACCACATCATTCCTCACCTGCACGTCAATGAAGCGGAGCCCGAGGGGCCCCGGGTCCACCTGAAAAAGACGACCATGATGGTTTTTGCAGTGACCCTGCACAATATTCCGGAGGGGATGGCGGTCGGCGTGGTGCTGGCGGGCTTGTTGACTGGAACGGCCAATATTACCAGCGGCGCGGCCCTCTCCCTGGCCATGGGGATTGCCATTCAAAACTTTCCAGAGGGGGCCATCATTTCAATGCCCCTCCATGCCAATGGCATGAGCAAGCACAAGGCCTGCCTCTCGGGCATCCTTTCGGGCATCGTGGAGCCCATTGGCGCGGGCCTCACCCTCCTGGCCGTCGGCTTCATCGTTCCGGCAATGCCGTACCTGCTCAGCTTTGCCGCCGGCGCCATGGTCTACGTCGTGGTCGAGGAGCTCATTCCGGAGATGAATGAAGGCCATCACTCCAACATCGGCGTTCTGGCCTTCGCCCTCGGATTCACCCTCATGATGGCCCTCGACGTCGTACTCGGCTAAGCGGTCGACGGATGGAAGGCTGGCTACACGAGCGGAGTGAATCCCAGGTGGGATGTCGGACGTCTGGCGCCAGTCGATGCGCTGGAAGAAAATGGTGTCGGCCTTTGGCCGACGGATGGAAAAGACCAAGCGGTGTCGGCCTTTGGCCGACGGATGGTACAGAAGCAGAAGCGCCCCTACCAGGGGCGCTTCCTTTTGGAATGATAAGCGGAAGGAAGTCGGGGCTGCCCCGACTTCCTCTCTTTTTTTATTTCCTATGGAAGGGCGACACGAGGCATGCCCCCTTGCTTTGGATGCTGGAGGGGGGGGGGGGGGGGGGTCTGCTGCTCCACCTGCTTCTTTGGGCGTGTTG
>CABTYV010000085.1 GCA_902489145.1 uncultured Tissierellia bacterium
AAAGCTCAGGCCCACCGGGCAATAGCCCCCCTCATGGGCGTTGTGGCAGGAGGTCTGGTCGGACAGGAGGGCCACCGGAATCTCATGCTCCACAATATAGTCCAGAAGATCCACGATATTGCCATGGTAGGCAATGGACATGGCTTCCTTCTTTTCCTGATATTCCTGCGCTAGGCGGCAGGCTTCCTCCGGCGTCTCCGCCAGCTTGGAGATCCAGCCCTGCTCCAGCCGGGTTTCAATCCGGGACATATCCACTTCCGCCACGATCGCTACGGCATGGGCAATCTCCGCAGCCTTGCCCTGAGCGCCGGACATGCCGCCCAGCCCCGACGTAACAAAGAGCTTGCCCGAAAGATCGTCATCGGGGCCCAGACCCAGCTTGAGCCGTCCTGCATTGAGGATGGTGTTGAAGGTCCCATGGACAATGCCCTGCGGCCCGATGTACATCCAGCCGCCGGCGGTCATCTGGCCATAGTTGCTGACCCCCATCTCTTCGGCAATTTCCCAATCCTGCTGGTTATCATACTCTCCTACCAGCAAGCCATTGGTAATCACGACCCGCGGCGAATTCTTCCGAGATTTGAACAGGCCCACTGGATGGCCCGAGGCCATCACCAGCGTCGTCTCCTCGGTCAGATTTTCTAAGTATTTTTTAATCAGTCGATATTGCATCCAGTCATGGCAAACCGACCCGGTCTCTCCGTAGGTCACCAGCTCATAGGGATAGAGGGCCACCTCAAAGTCCAGGTTGTTGTCAATCATGACCTGGATCGCCTTGCCCTCCAGGCACTTGCCCTTGTATTCCTCCACCGGCTTGCCGTAGATCCGGCCCTCCGGACGGAAGCGATAGCCATAAATCCGTCCCCGCGTCTTCAATTCGTCCAAAAATTCCGGAATGAGCTGCTTATGAAATTTTTCTGGAATATAACGCAGGGCATTTTTCAAAGCGGTTTCGGTCTGCTCCGGTGTCAGGCGGAAGCCCCGATCCGGTGCTCGGCGGATCCCCTCCTGAAACTTGGGCATTTCCGGCAGTTCATCAAAATCCAGACGGATCCTCATGGCTGCTTCAATTTCCTGATTGTGAATCATCCACGCCTCCTTTTATTCCTTATAATAGGCAATTCGAGCGCCTCTTTCTCGGAAGAAGCGACCTTGCCGGCTAAACGATTTCCATTTACAAGGAGAGTCTAGCGGATGGCCGTCTCCATAGAGTCTATTCCCCTTTTCAAAATTAAAACTGGAGAAAACCCTGTTTCTGGGCTAAGATGGAGCTAAAGAAAAGGCGAGCTGCGCTGAGAGGGCGACGGACCACTCATGACGGACACGGATGCCACCTGGCGCGAGGCGTATGACCCTACACTTATACGAAGGAAGGAAGATGCTATGACGGCAGATCTGATTTTGACCCATTTCAACGAAGTCTTTTGTCCCAAGGATCTGGGGCGTCCCTTACGCGGGGCAGAAATGAAGGAGGCCACCATCCTTAAGGATGCCTACATCGCCTTCCAGGATGAAAAGATTCTGGCCCTGGGAGAGGGCGAGCCGGACCCCGCCCTCCTTTCTGACTCCACCCGGCTGGTTTCCAAAGCGGGTCAAATTGCCCTCCCCGGCCTGATTGACTGCCATACCCACCTGGTCTATGGCGGAAGCCGGGAGCATGAGTTTTCTAAAAAGCTGAACGGAATGTCCTATCTGGAGATCCTGGAAGAAGGCGGGGGCATCCTCTCCACGATGAAGGCCACGCAGGAGGCTGATTTTGACACCCTCTACGCCAAGAGCGAAAAGCTGGTCAAGACCATGCTGATCCATGGGGTCACCACCATTGAAGCCAAATCCGGCTATGGATTGACCTGGCCCCACGAGAAAAAGCAAATGGAGGTGGTTCGCAAGCTCAACGACCACCTGCCCGTCGACCTGGTTTCTACCTTTATGGCCGCTCATGTCATCCCACCGGAGTACAAGGGCCGGGAGGATGCGCTCATGGACCAGATCATCGCCATGCTGCCGAAGGTCAAGGAGGAGAAGCTAGCCGAATTTGTCGACGTCTTCTGCGAGAAGGACGTCTATACCGCCGCCCAGGCCAAACGCCTGCTGGAAGCCGCCCAGTCTCTCGGCTTTTCCACCCGCATCCATGCCGATGAAATCGCCTCCATTGGCGGCTCTGCGGTCGCCGCCGAGATCGGTGCCACCTCCGCCGAGCACCTCATGATGGTCACCGATGAAGATATCCAAAAAATGGCCGACGCCGGCGTCATTGGCAACCTCCTCCCCGGCACCACCTTCTCCCTCATGGAGGACACCTATGCCCCAGCCCGCAAAATGCTCAACGCCGGCATGGCCATCACCGTCACCACCGACTGCAATCCCGGCTCCTGCCCCATGGCCAATCTCCAATTTGCCATGCAGCTCGGCTGCCTCTACCTCCGCCTCACCCCCATCGAAGTCTACAACGCTGTTACCATCAACGCCGCCTATTCCGTTCATCGCGCCCAAACCGTTGGCTCCCTGGATCCCGGCAAAAAAGCCGACCTCACCATCATGGACTGCCCCAATCTCGACTTCGCCCTCTACCACTTCGCCACTAACCACGTCAGCGAAGTCTACAAAGACGGGCAATTGATCGTCCAGGACCAGCGCGTGCTCGTCTAGAAGGAGTGGGGCGGCGGGCCGACCGTGGCTGGCTGGCACGCTGGCTGTGCGGCGGGCTGGCCGTGGCTGGCTGGCACGCTGGCTGTGCGGCGGACCGGCCGTGGCTGGCTGGCACGCTGGCTGTGCGGCGAGCTGGCCGTGGCTGGCTGGCACGCTGGCTGTGCGGCGGACCGGCCGTGGCTGGCTGGCACGCTGGCTGTGCGGCG
>CABTYV010000086.1 GCA_902489145.1 uncultured Tissierellia bacterium
AAATGGTCGCTCCCTCGAAGAGGTGCAGGAGATTGTCAAAACGATCCGGATCTTTGCGCGCGTCTCGCCGGAGAATAAGGTTCAAATAGCCGATGGCAAAAGCCGACAGGGTCGCTACCGCAATGGCGATGGCCTGAACCACGATGGAGCGTTTCATCGCCCGGTCAATGATCGGCTCTTTGGGATTGCGCGGTGGGATCTCCATGATGCCAGGTTCGGCCTTTTCCATGCCCAAGGCTAGGGCCGGCAGCGAGTCTGTCACCAAATTGAGCCAGAGGAGCATAATCGGGGAAAGTGGCGTCGGGAAATCCGCCCCGGAATGGCTAAAGAGCAAAATGATCTCAATGATCATGGCCACCGAAATCACCAGGACCTCCCCCACATTACAGGAAAGCAGGAAGCTAATAAACTTCTTGATATTGGCATAGATGGTGCGGCCTTCCTCCACTGCCCCGACAATCGTTGCGAAGTTATCATCCGTCAAAATGACTTCTGCGGTATTTTTCGCCACATCAGTCCCGGTAATCCCCATGGAGATCCCAATATCCGCCCGCTTGATCGCCGGGGCATCATTGACCCCATCGCCGGTCATGGCAGTAATCTCCCCATTGGCCTTAAGGGCCTCGACGATTTGAACCTTATTCTCCGGCGAGACGCGCGCAAAGATCCGGATCGTTTTGACAATCTCCTGCACCTCTTCGAGGGAGCGACCATTTAACGCCTCCCCCATCATCGCCTGACTGCGATCTTCTGCAATGCCCAGATCCTTACCAATCGCAAAGGCCGTCTCCAGATAGTCCCCTGTGATCATAATGGTGGTGATCCCCGCCGACTTGGTCTGGCGGATGGCTTCCTTCACCTCAGGACGAGGCGGATCAATCATGCCGGACAGACCTACGAAAATCATCCCCCGCTCCACCACCTCCGGCTTTTGATCTGCCTTCTCCGGCAACTGATCAAAGGTCCGATAGGCATAGGCCAGGCAGCGGAGGGCCTGGGAAGCCAATTGGTTGTTCATGGAAAGAAGTGCTTCCTTGCGCTCGTCAGTCAGGCTTTCCACCCGGCCGTCCAGCAGGATCCGGTCGCAATGCTTCACAATCAGATCCGGCGCCCCTTTCGTAAAAGAGGTTACCTGGTCCGGCAAAATGCCCTCATGGAAGGTGGTCATCATCTTCCGACTGGAATCAAAGGGCAGCTCCGCCAGGCGGGGAAAGCGCGCCCGCAGGGCATCCGGATCCAGCCCGCCTTTGGCCGCCATGGTCAAAAGGGCGCCCTCCGTTGGATCCCCTACGCAGACCACCTGACCTTCCTTTTCGCTAATACGGGCATCGTTGACCAGGGCAGCCACCTGAAGCATCCGCTTGAGATTGGGATCCTCCTCCGAGCGGCGCTGTTTTCCGTCTAAAAGAATGTCTCCTTTATAATCGTAGCCAGTCCCGGTGAGGGTGTAGCTTTGCTGATTGGTATAGAGCTTTGTGACGGTCATCTCATTTTGGGTCAGGGTCCCCGTCTTATCGGAACAGATGACCGTGGTCGTCCCCAGGGTCTCCACCGAAAGCAGCTTTTTCACAATGGCATTTCGTTCTGCCATCGCATTCATCCCAATCGAAAGGACGATGGTTACCACCGCCGTCATCCCTTCGGGAATCGCCGCAACGGCTAAGGAAATAGAGGTCATCAGGATGTCCATGACCTCATTTTTCGCCAGGAAGCCCAGGATCCCCACAAAAACCGCAATCGCCAGGATCAGCTTGCCCAGCTGACCGGAAAGGACGGCGAGCTTTTTCTGCAGGGGGGTTTCTTCTTCCTCATAAGACTCGATGGTCGTGGCAATTTTTCCAATCTCAGTCGCATGACCCGTATCCGTGACCAGGCCCTTGCCATGCCCGTATGTGACAATGGTCGAGGAATAGGCGTAGTTCGTTCGGTCGCCAATGCCCACCTCCCGATCAAAGCGCGTTTTGGCCTCCTTCTCCGCCGCCACCGACTCTCCGGTAAAGGAGGCTTCATCGATTTGTAGGTTCGAGGATTCAAAAAGGCGAAGGTCCGCCGGCACAATATCACCCGTCTCCAGCAGTACAACATCGCCCGGCACCAATTGCTCCGACTTGACGGTGGTGAGCTTGCCCTGACGAATGATTTTAGCCGAGGGAGAAGACATTTTTTGCAGGGCGGCGACCGAATCCTCCGCCTTGCCCTCCTGGTAGATGGAAAGGGCCGCATTTAAAATGACAATGGCAATAATCATCACGGCTTCCACCAGGTCCCCTGTAAACATGGAAAGGACGGAAGCAACGATCAAAATGATGACTAAGGGATCCTTAAATTGATCGATCAGCTTTTGAAAAAAGGGCTTCTTCTTAGACTCCGAGAGGCGGTTGGGACCCACGCTTTCAAAGCGCGCCCGGGCTGTTTCCTCGCGTAAGCCCTGATTTCGGTCGGTTGAAAGCTCCTGTTCTATCGCCTCCACCGATTTTTGGTACCATTCCATAGGTCCTCCTGACATTCTTTTTCGAAAAGTGCGATTCTAAGTGATGATGACTTGTTCTTTTTTTTTTACCCGCCTGGACGCTACTCAATCTGACTCTGCCAATGGGGCGCTTGCTGGGCCTCATAGCAGAGGCGGATGGATTTTTCATTGACCCGGCCTAGGGAAAGCGGTGGCAATTGGTCAATGGGGAAAAAGGCCGCCTGGGCCGTTTCGCTATTTTCCTGAAAGCAGGGCACCCACTCGATGCCTTGATCGTCCAGCGGAAAATGAGGCTCGTGATGGCAGAGGAGGGAGCATTTGTAAATTTCGTAGGGCAGGACCTTCTTGT
>CABTYV010000087.1 GCA_902489145.1 uncultured Tissierellia bacterium
CAACTCTCCATTATATTGCGTTCAGCGGGCCGCCGCGGTCAACTATGGGCGCGCTCCATTCGCCAAGCTCACCGCCGTATTGCGCGGCAAGTTTTATCACGCGGGTCGTGAGCGCATCCACATCCGCCTTTTTAAGCGAGCTCAGGCGCACAATATCCGCCCCGTAGGCCAATTCACGCTCCGGCGAATAGTTAGGCCCGGCATAGGCAAAGCCCGCCGCTGCCACGACGCCCGCGCCTACGCCCGATTGCGCCGATATTGCTGGTAGGTATAGGTGACTGCACCATCGCTTTCGGGCGCGGATTCCTGAACCAGGGTCCATTCGGGATCGGCCTGGAGATTGGGAATCCAGGTGTCCGCCTGATCAAAGCGTTTGTGAATCATCGTGATGTCGGCGGCATCGACCAGATCCCAAAGCGCCTCGACGGCGTGGCCGCCCCCGATATGAAAGACCTTTTTCTGGCCATCCGGATTGAGCGCGTGGAGCGTTTGTAAAAGCGCAGCCTTGTCATGCACGACGTGGAGACCGGGCTGGGGCGGGAGATTTTGCCGGGTGAGGACGACATTGTCCCGGTTTTTGAGGGGCCGACCACCGGGCAAGGATTCCAGCGTTTTGCGCCCCATGACCACGATATTGCCCGTGGTGATCTCCTTGAAGCGCTTTTGATCCTGGCTGATGTGATAGACCAGGTCTCCCTGATAGCCAATGGCAAAGCTTTCGTCAGTGATAAAAAGTAGAATCATCCTTCCTCCTTCTTCGTCGGACGCCAGGTCCGAATCATGATAAAATGATAAAAACAGCGGGCAAGCCCCGCATCAGATGTTATAAGATTGATACCCCGATTGGACGATTTTCCGGTCAATGGATTGCGGCAGGGGAGGGATGGCCAATGGGGATTTGCGAGAGGAGGGCAATGTGGGCAAACAGAAGAAGGAATCCCAGCAGGAGAAAACGGTCCAACTGGACCAGCCGGCCGGTCAGGATCAGCCAGTCGACCCGGAAGGGCCAACGGAGGGCCCGGAGCCGATCTTTCAGCTGGAGACGAACCGGCCGGCCCTGGTGGCTTGCCATCATTTGGTCAAAAGGTTTGGGAAAAATACGGTCTTGGATGACGTATCGCTCCAGCTGGCCCGGGGCCGGGTGCTGGGCCTGTTGGGGGGCAATGGGTCCGGCAAGTCAACCTTCATGAGTGTGCTGGCCGCCCTGGTCCATCCCACCGAGGGGACGGCCAGCGTCGATGGGGTGTCGGTGGGGCAGGCCACCAAGGCGCTGGTTTCCTATTTCCCGGAGGGCGGCCTGGTGGGTCCCAATGAAACGGTCAAATCCGCCCGGTCCTATTACAAAAGCTTCTTCCCGGATTTTGATGAGGATGGCTTCAATGCGCTGGTTGAGCGACTAAAAATCCCCAACAAGCGGGTGGGCCACCTGTCCACGGGCTTTCGGGTTCGCCTGTCCATGGCCCTCTGCCTGAGCAGAAGGGCGGCCCTCTATCTCTTAGATGAGCCCCTGGGCAATCTGGACCCCTTGGCCCGGGATGAAATTTTAGACCTCCTGCGAGAGACCATCCAAAATCCAGGCGAGGGCCAGACCCACGTCACCATGATTTTGGCGACCCAGCACATCTCGGAAATGGCCCCTCTATTCGATGAGGCCGCCATTTTCAAGGACGGCCGCCTCCTGGCGCTTGGGCCGGTGGAGGAGCTGGCGAAAAGCACCGGCGGGTCCTTGGAAGCGCTCTATAAAAAGTGCGTGGGCTAGGAGGAAGGATGGGTAAGCTATTTCTGTACGAGAGACGAAAGGGCTGGATTCGCCGCTGGATCCTTTTTTTGCTGGCGGCTGTCCTGAGTACCCTTCAGGGATTTGGCCTGATGGGATCTGCCGCAAGCCCCATCGAGGCCGGCAGGCGCCTGCTTGATTGGCAGGCGCTATTGCCCCATTTGGGCCGCCTGCTGAGTCAAGCTCCCAGCCTCCTCTTTTTCCTCCTACCGGTTTTTTTGGAGGCCTTTCAGAGCCTCTCCGTCCTCTATCGGACGCGGGGATCCGCGTCGCTCACCCTGAGCCCCCTCTCGTGGACCGACCAGATTGTGGGCCGATTTTTCTCGGTTGTGGTGACCCTGGGACTGGGCCTGGGCCTTTGCGCCCTGTGGGATCAGCTTTTGCCCCGGCTGGGCGCAAAGCTGGTGGGCCGGAGCATGGTCGGTGGGGGCGCCTTGCCCTGGGGGGATTCCGCCTTTTCGGTCGCCATCCTAGTCCAGGGCGCCTGCCTGATTGCTCTCCTATTTTTTGTACAAACCTTGGGACAGCTCCTGCTGGGTCCCCGGGGAGGCATCGGTCGCTTCTTCCGGCCCATTCCCGACCTGCTGGTCATGCTCGTCGCAGGCTGGGGCCTCTCGCTTGGAGCGAAGCACCTGATCGCCCGTTGGCCGCTGGCCCTATCGCTGTCGCACTTTCGGCTTCTGCGCTGGCAGGGACAGCCAGTGCTCATCCCTTTTCTGTGGGCCTACCAAGGCCCGACCACTAGGGCCTCCCTACTGGTGGGCGAGGGCGGTCTGCTCTGGGCCCTGCCTCTTTTAGGTATGCTCATCCTGACCCTCTTCGCGCTGACGGCCAGTGTCTGGCTGGCGGAAGATCATATCGATTATTAGGAGGAGACGATGTTAAAACGCTTTGTCTATGAACTCAAATCCATGGGACCGACCGTCTTCCTATTCTACCTGGTCTATGCCGCCACCCGGATCGCGGATGCTTTTCTGGTGCCCGGGGAAACGGGGCGGATCTCCACGCTTGAAATCATCCTGCTGGTCAG
>CABTYV010000088.1 GCA_902489145.1 uncultured Tissierellia bacterium
AGGCCATGACTGGGCCCGGATCAAGCTTGAGGGCATCGCCCTCCAGAAGGTGGAAGCGGCCGCTATCCTGAAACTCCTCTTGGAGCACCTGAAAAAAGGTTCGGTCCAGCTCAAGCGCAAGGAGGCGGGGCCTTTGACGGCGGCGCAAAAAGACCGGCTTAATGCCCTCATCCGCCTGGCCTTTGAGCAGCGTCGTAAGATGGTGATCAAGGCCATCGAGCGGGGGAGTGGCGCTACGAGAGCGGACGTGCTTCGGGCCTTTGAGGCGCGGGGCCTGGATCCGCGCGCCCGCGCTGAAAATCTTTCCCTGGCGGATTTCACGTTTCTCGCCCAGGAACTGGGGTATATTAAAAAAAGCGAGCCTGAGCGTGCGGACTTCGGGCAAGCAGACCAAGAGGAATCAAGATAAAAACTTCGATAGAAAAGGAGCACACCATGGCACAAGTCACCATTTTCACCTCGCCCACTTGCACCTATTGCAAGGCTGCAAAAAAATATATGACGGACAAGGGGATTGCTTTCGAAGAGCGGGACATCACCAAGGATCCCGACGCTCGTAAAGAACTTTTATCCAAAGGCTATACCGGGGTGCCCATCATTCGTGTAGATGGGGAAGATATCGTCGGTTTCGACCAGCAAAAGCTCAACGACCTGCTGGGCTAGGCCATTGGCCACCTGGACTTCGTCCAATCAGCAAAGGGATCGTCCCACGACGGCGTGGGAGGATCCCTTTTTTTTCGGCGGGCTGTGATATAATCAAAGCAATCTTGTCAAAAATCCGGTTTCTGGGGAGAGGGATGGCCTATGAAGGTTGAACGTCAAAGAAAGCTGTTTCAAAGAAAAGAGAAGAAGCGTCTCCATTTTCGCGCCCTTATGGCCATTTTAATTGTCAGCCTGGTCAGCATGAGCTTTGCCTTCGCTTGGTACCGCTTTGTTCTGGAAAATAACCAGACAGGCCACCTGTTGGGCTTGGGCAATCTCTTCATGTCCATCGGCATCTACACCCTTCTCACCTCCCTGATTTTTCAACGCCTGGGTGCCTTTCAAATCGGCGTCAATCGCGGTTCGGAGGTCTTCGCCTCCCAGATTCTGGCGCTGCTCCTGGTCAACTGTATCGAGATTCCCCTTTCCATGGCCGTTACCGGCCAGATCCGCTTCTGGGACAATTTCTTCTTTCTCTACCTTCTGCTTTCCATCCTCCAGCTTTTGCTGCTCCTGGTCTTCACGCGCTTTGCCACCCGGTTTTATGCAGCTCATTTTCCCCCCATGCAGGTGCTGGAAATCTACGGCACCTATGACAATTCTCTGGCGGAGAAGATCAATGACCGCCCCTATATTTACCGGGTGAGCGGCAAAATTGCAGCGGATAGCGACTGGAGGGAATTGACCCAGGTGATGGCCGACTACGATGCGATCCTGATCAATGATGTTTCCAGCGAGCGGAAAAACGACCTGATCAAATATTGCTATGCGGTGGATCAGCGGGTCTATTTCACCCCCAAGCTTTCCGACATTCTCACCAAGTCTTCGTTGGTGCTCAAGCTTTTTGACACGCCCATCTTCTATAAGCGTAATGGGGAACGCTTCTTCCTGGCTCGCCTGCTCAAGCGATCCTTCGATCTCCTTCTTTCTCTGATGGCTGTTCTGCTTCTCAGTCCCCTTTTTCTGGTCGTTTCCATTGCCATCAAGCTGGACGACGGTGGGCCCATCTTCTACCGACAGGCCCGTGTCACCAAAAACGGACGCATCTTCGATATTCTTAAATTTCGTTCCATGATTGTTGATGCGGAAAAAGACGGCAAAAGCCACCCCGCCGAGTCGGATGACGAACGCATCACCAAGGTGGGCCGCTGGATTCGTCCCAGCCGCATTGACGAATTGCCCCAGCTCATCAATATCATCAAAGGGGATATGTCCATCGTTGGCCCCCGGCCGGAGCGCGTGGAGCACGTCCAAAAATATACCGACCTCATCCCTGAATTTTCCTTCCGTAGCAAGGTCCGCGGGGGCCTCACCGGCTATGCTCAGGTCTACGGCAAATATAACACCAGTCCGCTGGATAAGCTCAAGCTGGACCTGATCTATATCCAGAAATGGTCTCCCCTGCTCGACTTTCAGCTGATCATCGAGACCATCAAAGTACTTTTCAAAAAAGAGTCCACCGAGGGCTTCAGCCCAGCTTCCGTCCAGGCCATTCGCGACTATTCTCTCTCCAATACCCCGCCTTCCACGCGGGGGGGCAATGGGGATGCGGCAGAGGAGGACCGGTCGGATGGCTCGGGCAATGCCGCAGTGAAGTAGGGCGGCGAGTCTCCTCTACAGCGTCAGCATACTCCCCGACCGTCAAGCGAAAACCCAAGTGGAGTCGGCCTGCGGCCGACGGATGGAAGAAGACCAAGCGGAGCCGGCCTGCGGCCGACGGATGGAAGAAGACCAAGTGGAGTCGGCCTGCGGCCGACGGATGGAAGAAGACCAAGTGGAGTCGGCCTGCGGCCGACGGATGGAAGAAGACCAAGTGGAGTCGGCCTGCGGCCGACGGATGATACAGAAGCGGAAGGAAGTCGGGCCGGGCCCGACTTCCTCTCTTTTTTTATTTCATATGGAAGGGCAGCCGGAGGCTGCCCCTCTGCTATGGTATGCGGTAGGGGAGGGGCGGCGGTCGCCGCCCTTCCGATCTGATTTTTGTGG
>CABTYV010000089.1 GCA_902489145.1 uncultured Tissierellia bacterium
GGCGAGACGGGTTCAAGCAGACGGGCACCCGTTCCTGCTTCTGAAAAAAGGAAGTCCGCCCGCCGACCCGTTTTTTTCAGATAGGCCTGCCCTACCTGCAGACAAAAAACCTCCACCTGATCAGCTGCCACCAGGGCAATGGCGCAACCGCCAAAGCCCGCTCCCGTCATGCGGGCCCCATAGCAGGCAGGATGGGCATTGGCCGCCTCGCAGATCGCGTCCAGCTCTGGCCCGCTCACCTCATAGTCCATCTGAAGTCCCCGATGGCTCTCCCGCAGGAGCTGCCCCAGGGAGGTCCAGGATTTTTCGCGCATGGCAGCCACGGCAAGCGTGACCCGATGATTTTCTTCCACCACATAGCGAGCTCTTTTTCGGAGGGGGCCCTCCAGTAGCTGGTCCAAAAGGGGCAGGTCGGATGGGGTCAGCGCACAAAGCTTTCGGATCGGTTTTACCCTTTGGATCCGGGCCAGCGCCTGCTCACATTCCGCCCGCCTTTCGTTATACTTGGAATCCTGTAGCCGCCTGCTTTTATTGGTGTTCAAAATCACGATTTGTACCCCTTCATGCTGAAAAGGCACCCATTGATGACGCTCCTGAGCCGTATCAAGCAGCATGGCCCGATCCTTCTGGCCAAAGGCAATCACATACTGGTCCATGATCCCGGTATGCAGGCCCAGATAGGTGTTTTCACACCAAACGCCGGCATGAACCAGGTCCATCATGTCGATTGCGCCCTCCGCCAGAAAATAGTTATAAAGCACCCCAAAAACCAGCTCGAGACTGGCAGAGGAGGATAGGCCGGCTCCATGCGGAATGTTGCCGACCACCACGACATCCAGGCCCCGCCTTGTATTTTTCAGTAGGCCCTGCTTACGAAGGGCCACATAGACCCCAGCCGGATAGAGGGCCCAGCTCTTTCCCTGAGCCTGTTCTGCGGGGGGGAGGGGCAGAGAGGCTTTTTCCTGGAGATTTAACGAGTAGAGGCGAAGGGTCCCGGTCTGATTCGGCGCAGCTAAAGCGTAGGTCCCCATGCTCAGCGCACAGGGCAGGACCCGCCCCCCATTGTAGTCGATATGCTCCCCGATCAAATTGATCCGGCTGGGGGCGAAGAAATAAGCGCCCCCTTGCAAGGGACCAAACTGCGCTGCAAAGGCCTCCTCCAGGTTTTTCTTGATTTGAAGCTCCATTTTCTCTCCCTCTTCCTCCTCAACCACAGGGCTTTGCGCATGCTTGCTGCCTACAGTCCGGCAAAGAAGCGCTCCAATCCCTCCATCATATCAAAAGACCGGGTTTTGGCGGCCACATCCATCTGAAAAAGCCGATCATGGTAACGGTAAAGCTCCGCCAGCGAGAAGTAGTCCACCTGCTGATTGAGCTTTTTATATTCATAGGGCGAAAGGCCGAGCCTCGTCTGCCCATCGCTTGCCCGAACCCGGGCCTCCTTATTTAGCTTCACGCCGATCAGATTGCGCACCTGTCGCGCCGTCATATAAAAAATTTGATAGGGATCTACGCCTAGCTTCCGAAAGCCCAGCAGGGTATTCAAAGCCTCCGGCCGCTTGCGGGCCCCCATCTGATCGAGCAGGGTAAAGATCCCTTCTTCGATCGGATCCACCAGCGCCTTTCGCACAGCCTCAAACTCAATGACGCCCCCCTCAGCCGTCCCAACGGCCGTATCGACCAGATTGGCCACCCGGTACAGGTTCTCCTCCGACCGGTAGTCCAGGTAGGTAGAGCGCTCTATGATGAGGGAGATCACTGCCCCCTCTGCCACAAGGCCCCGGGCCTGAATCCGTTTTTGAATGAAAGAAGATAAAGCCCTACGGTCCAGCCGAGTGAGGCTGACGCGGGAGAGGTAGGGCGAAAGCTTTTTAAATAGCGAACCCTGGAAGGGCTTGGCCCCAAAATAGGATAAAAAAAGGAAGGTGCCAGGTGTGGGCCTTTGCGCATATTCGAGAAGGAGCTGGAGCAGGGCCTCATTTTTGACCACCCGGTCCCGCTGCAGGGGCACGTCCTCGAGGATGATGGCCCGGTTCGATCCTCCGAAGGGGAGGGTCTCCGTCATGGTCAAAAGGCCCTCCGCTTCCAGTTCCTCGAATCGGATGCATTGATAGGAAAAGGCCAGGAAGCGCTCGCCCACCAAATCCTTTTGGATTACTGCCTTCATCTCGTCCCACAGCAAGGGCTCCTCCACCATGACCAGGCTGGTGGGGGGGAGTTTATTCTGATCGAGGGCATGAATCCAAGCGATATAATCCATCAATGGTCCCTTCTAACGATTCTTCACATCCTGCCAGAGCTCATTGTAGGTCTGATTCAGTGGTCCCATATCCTGAAATGCTTGACACTTCTCGACCGTCTCAATCGGCGGATAGGCCACGGGATCCTCTCTCATTTCCTCGGGCAAGGCCGCGCGCCCGGCGAAGGACGGCAAGGAATAGCCCACAAATTCAGCGTTTTTTGCCATAACATCGGGCCGGCACATGAAATTGATAAAGGCTTCTGCATTTTCCTTGTTCTCGGCCCCCCGGGGAATGCACCAGGAGTCGAACCAAA
>CABTYV010000090.1 GCA_902489145.1 uncultured Tissierellia bacterium
ATAGCAGAGGGGCAGCCTCCGGCTGCCCTTCCATATGAAACAAAAGCAGAAGCCCCTCGCGCCCAGCGCGAGGGGCTACCTTATGTCGCACAAGCAGGAGGGCGGCTGGCCGGCCGCCCCTCTGCTTCGACATCATCCGTCGGCCGCAGGCCGACCCCGCTTCCTCTCAGCGCCCCGGCGGGGCGCCTCTGCTTCGACATCATCCGTCGGCCGCACGCGGACTCCGCTTCCTCTCAGCGCCCCGGCGGGGCGCCTCCCCCCATCTCCAGCAAGCCGCTTGCCCTAGCGCTTATTGGTCAGCTGAGCTTCACTCAGGACCCCCCGAAAAATATTGCGCTCGCCGTGGTGGTAGTGGGCGGGGCGGACGTATTGGTCGTAAAGGGCCGGGGTGACGCCACCGGCGCGAATGATGTCACGATAGAAATAGCCGGATGTTTTTATGGTGCGTTTTTGGCTAGCATAATCCACCGAAACCAGCCCAAAACGCGGCAATTCCCCTTCCTTCCACTCAAAATTGTCCGTAAAGCACCAATGATAGTAGCGCCGGATGGGCAAGGGACTTTCTGCGAGCAGCTTGAGATGGTCGTAGAGATAGCGCGGGCGAAAATCATCGGCATTGTCACAGGTGCCATTTTCGGTAATCATGATGTCGAGTGGCAAAAGATCATAGAGCATTTGACAGGCTTCCAGAATGCCCGGTGGATAAATTTCCCAGCCCAAATCGTTTTTGATGGAATCTTTTTTGACTGTATCGTGAAAATCACGGACCATGCCGCGCGTATAATAATTGATGGCAATGCAGTCAATGTATTGACCGGGAGGAAAGTGTCCCAAATTGTGAAAGGGGAAGCGGAAGCGGCCCTGGGCCATGCAGGAAAAAAGGCCTTTCTGGAAGGCAAAATTGAAAAAGCGGCGGGCCAAGCGGTCCCAGGGTCGGTGTCCTTCCGTATGAAAGACGCGAATGTGGTGGGCAAAGCTCACGCACGGGGTGCCCCAGCCGCATTCCTTGAAAATGGCATGAATCGCCTGGTAGGCCTGAATATGGCAGAGGGTGAAGACATCCAGGACGTGGAGCGTCTTGCGCAGGGAATGCTCCTCCTCCAGCCATTCCCCGAAAAGAAAACCATTGACCGCATAGACATTCGGCTCATTGATCGTACAAAAGTCGGAGACCAAATCGCCCAGACCTCGCACGACATATTCGACAAAACGGAGGAAGTAGGGCGCATTTTCGGCGCGGGTAAAGCCGCCCAAGTCATCGAACCAGCCGGGATGGGAGAAATGATGGAGCGTCAGAAGGACCTCGATCTTTTTAGACCGGAGGAGGGCAATTTCTGTCCGGTAGCGGGCCAACGCCTCATCGTCAAATTGACCAGGGCGAGGCTCCAGGCGGGCCCATGCCACACTCATTCGGTAATGCTTGATTTCAAGCGCTTCCAACAGGTCCACATCCTCCCGGTAGCGGTGCCAATGGTCTGCGGCCCGCTTGATATTGCTGCCATCGTAAATTTTGCCGGCGTCCGAATAGCGATTCCAGTTCGAATCCAGGGCTCCGCCTTCAATCTGGGCCGCGGCCGTAGCGACGCCGAGTTCAAGTCCGTTGAGCTGAAACATGGTAAAGTCCTTTCTGTACAAACCCATCCAGGAGGCAAGCGGCCGCAAGGAGGATGGTCATGGCCAATAGGGAGGCGATCGGAAGGGCGGACCCGGTCAATGGGCCTAGCGCCGCAAGCAGCTGGCGCGTCCACACCATTTGCATGGCGTATAAGGAGAGGCTGTGGCGCCCCAGGAAAGCAAAAAAGCGGAGGGGCACCCGGCCAAAAAAGAGATCTAGCAGGAGGATGAGGCCCAGGCTCTGGGGCAGAGCGCATAGCAGGTAGAAGCTGGTAATGGGCTGGTTAATCTTGACCTGAAAACCAAATTGTCGGGTCAGGGCCACTCCAACGCAAAACAGAACGAGTCCTGCCAAAAGCCTGGCTTTTGCGCTCCATTGCCCCTCAAAGTGGGCCAGGTAGAGTCCTATCAGGAAAATGGGCAATCGGCAGAGAAAAAGATTGGCTGCATGGGAGATTGGCAGCTGCTCCAAGCCCCAGACCAGGAGGCCCCAGATTAGGAGGCTGACCAGAAGGGTCCGCAAACGGGCCATGCGCCCGGTCCAACGAAGGAGGAGGGGCGTAGCCAAATAGGTGATCATGATGGCCGGCAAAAACCAAAGGAAGGAGGCGCCGCCATGGGCCAGGAGGTCCCAGCCGAGGAGGGTGCTTGCCAGGCGCGAAGGCGGGAGCAAGCCCAGGGCCAGCGCCATCAGGCAGGAGAGGATGAAAACGGGATAAATGCGCAGGAAGCGCCTTTTGACATAGGACCCAAAAGGGACGGTGTGAGAAAAGCGGAGGGTGTAGGCAGAGAGGAAAAAGAAAAGATCTACAGCGATATAGGCGGTGGAGAGAAGATAGCGAACGGTAGAATCGACCGCGTTG
>CABTYV010000091.1 GCA_902489145.1 uncultured Tissierellia bacterium
TGATTATCCGCATCCTCGTGGAAATCTTCAATTTCAGTGGAGAGGATGGCAATATCCTCGACCTTGTTCGTTTGGCCCTTTTACTTCACAATCTACTCGTCACCGGCTTTTTCCATTCTTTTTCCACCCTTTTGAGCAACAAAAATTCTTGTAGCATTCTGTCTCCTTCGGGTACTTATGTAAAGAGAAGCAAGCGACTGGATCCAATTGGAAAGGAGTCCCCATGAAGAACCGCAAAAGGATCATTTTATTATTATGCCTCTGTTTCCTCCTCGTCTGTGTGCTCTGCCCGCCCATACATGCTGATGTCGGTGGTGGCGTGGACTGGGATACGAAGGGCTGGGGTGGCGGCCAAGATTTTGATAACTGGGGATCGACTGCCAACGGATCCATTGATCCTTTCCTTTTTTTATGGCTCTTCCGCTCCCTGCCCTTACCGGTTGTCATCGCGATCATCGCCTTTGGCGCTATTGCGATGGCTCGAAACAAACGGCAGCAAGCAAGATCCTCTTCGCGCGTCTCCTCTGCTCCCCCTCCTGCTGAGGCGAAGGAAGAAAATTTGGACCAGCTGCTGGCCTTGGATCCGCATTTTTCCAAGGATGCCTTTCTCAGTCGAGCTTCCACCATTTTTGTCACCCTCCAAAAAGCCTGGCAGGAAAAGGACTGGAAATCCATCCGAGCTTTTGAGGGAGATTCGCTCTTCTATCAACACGAACAGCAGCTCAATGCTTTTATTGAAAAGGGCCAAACGAACAAGGTCGAGGATATTGCCATCCTCTCCACTGAAATTGAAGATTTCCACGAGGATGCGGATAATCAATACCTCAATGTCCTGCTCATCGCCCGCTACCGAGACTATGTCATTGAGGACGCCAGCGAAAAGGTCGTCAAGGGCAATCCCAAAACCCGCTACCGGATGACCTACCGAATGACCTTTTTCAGAAAAAAGTCCGCCAGGACAGAGGCGCAAACCGATGCCCGGGTCACGGATTGTCCCAACTGCGGCGCACCACTTTCAATCGAACAAAACGGCGTTTGTAGTTATTGCGGCTCCTCCATTTCGACGGGTGCCTACCAATGGGTGCTCAGCGCCCTTACGCCGCTGGCCCAGCAAACACTATAAAAAAAAAAGCGTCTCCGAGAGGAGACGCTTTTGCATAAGCAAGTGGTTTAACGCTTGGAGAACTGCGGGCTCTTGCGGGCCTTTTTCAGGCCATACTTGTAGCGTTCCTTCTGACGGGAATCGCGTGTGAGATAGCCTGCTGCCTTTAAGGTTTTGCGAAGGTCCGGGTTAAAGTCCAAAAGGGCTCGTGCAATGCCCAGACGAACGGCGCCCGACTGACCGGAATAACCGCCCCCCTTCACATTGACAATGACATCAAAACCGTTGAGGTTGCCAGTCAGCTCCAAAGGAGATACGGCATCCCGACGCAGGTCTTCGTATACAAAATATTCTTCAAACGGCACATCATTGACCGTTACCTTGCCAGTACCAGGAAGGAGACGGACACGGGCCACCGCAGACTTTCTGCGGCCAGTTCCACGATATTGCTGATCCATGCGAGTCCTCCTTAATTGAACTTCAGTTCTTCAGGCATCTGAGCTTCATGCTTGTGGGTGGGGCCGGCATAGACCTTTAATTTCCGGTACATCTGACGACCCAGACGGTTGTGGGGTAACATCCCCTTAATCGCCTTTTCTAAAATCCGCTCCGGGTGCTTTTCCAAAAGCTCATCATAAGGAATCTCTTTGAGTCCACCGGGGAAACCGGTGTGATAGCGGTAGACCTTCTTGAACTCCTTGTTGCCGGTCACCCGAATCTTCTCCGCGTTGATAATGATGACATAATCACCCGTATCAACGTTGGGGGTATAGGTGGGCTTGTGTTTGCCCCGGAGGACGGCCGCAACCTGAGATGCCAGACGGCCCAGGACCTGATCACTGGCGTCTACAACATACCATTTGCGCTCCACCTCTAAAGGCTTTGCCATCGTGGTTTTCATCTTTGCTCCTTTTCTTTTTCGACCCTCGTACATTTTGCCTCCGCACTACGAGGTGGCGGGTTTTGGATATTCGACAATTTCTGTTTCGCACATCGACGCTGCGAATGCAATTGAAGAAGAATCAAAGGGCAAAGCTGCTTTGCCCAAAATGATACCTGATTATCATAGCAAGCGCAGGGTGGCCTGTCAAGTCCTACTCTGGATCTGGCCTGGCCTTTTTGTAGAGATACAATTGATGTGAGACCAAGAAGAAAAAAATATAGAGAGAAATCCTGTACAATGAAAGTGCTAAACAAACAAAGAAAGGATTCTTTCTATGTCAACTAGTATAACAAA
>CABTYV010000092.1 GCA_902489145.1 uncultured Tissierellia bacterium
TTCGGATCCAACACATCCTTCAAAAGCAGGGCCAGGGCGCCTTCCGCGCCCAATTCTGAGACCGTCACATATTTCTTATCATAGTTCTGGCCAATGACCATTCGTCCCAATCTTTCCTTCAGATCATCAATATCCTGGGCCAGGCAGATGACGGCCATAATTTCAGAAGCGGCTACGATGTCAAAATGATCCTCCCGAGGCGTGCCATTGCTTGCCCCGCCCAAGCCCACAACGATATTACGCAAAGCCCGATCATTCATGTCAATGCAGCGCTTCCAGGAGATTCTGGTTGGATCAATCCGTAAGGCATTGCCCTGGTGAATATGGTTGTCAATGAGGGCGGCTAAGAGGTTGTTGGCAGCCGAAATGGCGTGGAAGTCCCCTGTAAAATGCAGGTTGATATCCTCCATCGGTACCACCTGGGAGTGACCACCGCCTGCGGCCCCGCCCTTAATCCCGAACACCGGGCCCAGGGAGGGTTCGCGGAGACAAAGCACCGATTTCTTGCCAATCTGTCTCAGCCCATCCGCCAGCCCGACCGACACCGTCGTTTTGCCTTCTCCATAGGGAGTCGGATGCATGGCCGTCACCAAAACGAGCTTGCCGTCCTGCTTGTCTGCCCATTTCTTGAGCAATTGATGTGAGATTTTCGCCTTGTCTTTTCCATACAAGCGAACTGCTTCTTCTGGAATCTCGAGCTCCGCCGCAATCTCCGCAATGGGACGGCTCTTCGCCTCTTGTGCTATTTCAATATCGCTTTTCATACCGGCTCCTTTCGCCTGCGCCTACCCACGCTTTCGCGCCTGGCGCACCTCTGCTAGTACTTCCTCCCAATGATGAGGGAAGTTCATCCAATTAAGGTCAAATGTAGGGTAACTTTCAAAAAGCTTTTCAAAATTACGAGCGAGACCGGCCCCCTTGTCTGGGTGGAGAAGATGGGTCATGGCCAGAATATTGGCAAAAAGGCCCCGTTCATTGCAAACAAAGCCCGGCTCCTCTTTTGCCAAAATACTCTGATCAACGGGGGCGATCAAACAAGCATCCGGAAATGCCCGATTGGACAGCCGCCCATGATGGGCGCAGGTGTTGCGAAGGAAGGTCAGGGCCTCCAGATAGGAGGCAAAAACCCCTTCCATCTCCCTTTGGCTTACAAAACCATAAAATCCATTGATTGCAGCCTTTTCCGACGATTTCATATTTTGATAGAGCTTGGCCAATTCTCCGAAGGTCAGAAGCTCCACCGCAATGTAGATCGGTAGCTGGTCCCCGTATTTTTTTCGTGCCCTGTTGACATAGGGCTCATTGGCCCGGTCCAATTCCAATTTGATATCATTCATAAAATGACTATGGTGGTCCGCTTCCTGAAAATTTTCTGCTTTTAAATAGCCGAAGTTTCCATACGCTTCCTGCAGCACCCCGCCCAACAGATTGCGCAGCTGCACCTCAATTTCCGCCAGATAATCAAAAAGAAAATTTTTACAAAATCGATCCGCCCGGTAGGACTCATAAACCATCTCAAAAGTAGTCCCAGCCCGGTAGGCTTCCTGCCCCTCCTCCAGGAAAGGCCGACCAAACTCCTGAAGATGAAAACCGGACACCTCCTCCAAAACCGCCCGCGCAAACGCCCGGTCCTGCACCTGGAGGCCATCCCGTTCCATCCCACTCAACACTTTCTCGCCATCAAAAGGTATGTCCATTTTATCCTTCTCTTTCTGCTGCCTAATCTTCCATTGATCAGTCGGTCGGGCTGGCCGGTCGACTAAGGTGGCCGGTCGACTAAGGTGAATCATTCACGTGCAGAAGCAAGCCATCTGCAGATACCCAACTTGTGCTGATTTCAGTATAAAAAGGAAAAAATTCTCTGTCAAACAGCCCGACTGGCCTTAGGCAGAAGCGGGGCTTGGCACGACTCTCTCTTTGTGGTGGAGGTTGGGTCTGGCGGGGGCCCCCCTTTGTGGTTTCTGGCGGGTGCGAGGCTTGGCGGGGGCCCCTCTGCTTGGATCCAATCGTCGGCCGCAGGCCGACTCCGCTTTGCTTTGTCTGCCGAGCCGGGCAAATCGAATATTTGTTGGTTTCTACACTCGACATCGTGCATTTGGCGCGACATGTAGAGGAAAACAGGCACCCCCGCGTTTTCCTCTACACCAAAAATGGCTTTTTCGCCAAAAAGGGGGAGGAAAACAGGCACCCCCCTGTTTTCCTCTACACTAAAAATGGCTTTTTCGCCAAAAAGGGGGAGGAAAACAGGCACCCCCCTGTTTTCCTCTACACTAAAAATGGCTTTTTCGCCAAAAA
>CABTYV010000093.1 GCA_902489145.1 uncultured Tissierellia bacterium
CCCGCGCTCGATTGTTCAGTGACGGAAGAAAGAGAAGGAGAAGTGGACTCCTGCCCGCCGGATCCGGAGCCACTGCAGGCGCTCAATAGCAAAAGGAAGGTGAACAGAAAAAATCCAATTATTTTTCTCTTCTTCATTCTTCTCTCCAATCTTTTAAAAGGGCGCTTTTTCGGTACCTTTTTTTACAAGGATATTTCTATTGTAGTACAAAATAAGGAAAAGAAAATATGGTCTGAAGAAGAATTGCCCTGCTTTTCCTGCTAGAATAGAGAGAGATGATTCTTCAACTATATAGAAAGTCGGTGATTGTATGGAAGTGAAAATCTGTACCGGAGCAAAGTGCACCCTTTACGGGGCCTCCAGCCTCTACGAACGTTTAAGCGAGCTTTCGGAAAATCTGCATGATTATCCCAATATTCCGGAGGACGCTGAGCTAAACGTGTCGATCAGTCGCTGCGACCACTCCTGCAAGGAGCGGAAGGTATCTCCCCTGGTATATATCGATGGAGAGGCATTTGAGAATGCCAAGAGCTCGGAGCTGATGGAGCTGATCTTAAACCGCCTAGAGGAGCAATAGCCATGCGGTCTAGCTATGAAGACATATTGATCATTCGGCGCATGGCCTTTGCCGCCATTGCCAAAATGGCCTATGAGGAGGAGGATCTCCATACCCTCCATCAGGAGATCTATGAGGCCTTGCCAGGCGAAGTCTCGACCTACCGGGAGAATATTTTTCGCGAGCGGGCGGTCTTTGCGGAGCGGCTGCGGATGACCCTGGGGCTGGATGCGCGCACAGCGGCGGATTCAAACGACATCGCCGATGGGATTGACCGGGTGGATGTGGCCAATCGAGTTTACCACCCGCCCCTGGTTCAGGTGATTAAAATCGCCTGCGAAGCCTGTCCAGAGCGCTTTATCACCATTACGGATAACTGCCGCAAATGCATTGCCCACCCCTGCAAAAACGTCTGTCCGAAAAACGCCATCGACTTTGGCAAGGACAAGATGATCATCGATCAAACCAAATGTATCAAATGCACGAAATGTGTGAAGGAATGTCCCTATACCGCCATTGTCGATACGGGGCGGCCCTGCGCCCAGGCCTGCGGGGTGAAGGCCATTGATTCGGACTATCTTGGCCGGGCTGAGATCAATGAGGATCGCTGCGTTTCCTGCGGTCAATGCATCACCGCCTGTCCCTTTGGCGCCATTGCGGATAAGTCCCAGATTTATCAGATTATCAAAAACATGAAGCAGGGCAACGAACACTACGCCATCATTGCCCCCTCCTTTACCGGCCAATTTGGTGCTCTGACCAAGCCGGCCCAGGTCAAGGCCGCTATTAAAGAGCTGGGCTTTCAAGATGTCTATGAGGTAGGCCTGGGGGCTGATCTGACCACCATGAACGAGGCCAATGAATTCTTGGAAACCGTGCCGGAAAGCCGTCCCTACATGGGCACTTCCTGCTGCTACTCCTGGAAGCTGATGGTTCAAAAGAACTTCCCCAGCGAAAATGACCTGATTTCAGATTCCTCTACGCCCATGGTCTATACCGCTACCCAGATCAAAAAGAAGCATCCCCATGCCAAAATCACCTTTATTGGCCCCTGCATCTCAAAGAAGCTCGAAGCCCTCCAGGATTCAGTCAAAGACTATGTCGATTTTGTCATCACCTATGAGGAGCTCCTGGGCATGATGGTGGCCCGTGAAATTGAACCCTCTACCATCGAAACCGATGAGGCATGGACAGATGCCTCGGTCACAGGCCGTGGCTATGCGGTTGCAGGCGGCGTCGCCAAAGCTGTATTGGACCGGATTCATGAGCTATGTCCCGAGCGCACCATCGCCTGCGACCATGCCGAGGGGCTGGCCGAATGCGTCAAGCTCATGCGGGTCGCCAAGGCCGGCGCCAAAAAAGGTCACCTCCTCGAAGGCATGGCCTGCGAAAAGGGCTGCATCGGTGGTCCTGGCATTGTTGTCCCCCGTCACCGCGCCCGCAAGGCCAATGAAGCCTTCTCCAAGGCTTCCCCATTTGCCTCGCCTGCCGATAACACCAACATCCCGGACGAGGACAAGCCCGTCTTTCACCCCGCTGAATAAAGGCGATAGGCGTCGTCCGACTGCCTTCTGCTTTTCGTTCCATAAGGAAGCGGCCCCCCCCCGCCGGGGGTCTCTTTTTTTTTTTTTACTCACAGGGCCCGCCGCCACTGCA
>CABTYV010000094.1 GCA_902489145.1 uncultured Tissierellia bacterium
CCGTCGCAGCCAAGCCCTTACCGGCAATCTCTCGGTAGTGGTCAATTTTACTTAGGTCGACCTTTTTCTGGTAGGCGTCCTGAATGGATCTGGCAATGGGATGGTTGGAGTGGGCTTCAATATAAGCCAGCGCTTCTAAAAGATCGGCCTTTTCATAGGGGGCCTCCGGCACCAGCTCGGCCAAGGCAAAAAACCCCTTGGTCAAGGTCCCCGTCTTATCAAAAACAACCGTGTCCACCTTGCGCAGGGCCTCCAGATAATTGCCGCCCTTAATTAAAATGCCCTCCTTCGAAGCGCCGCCAATTCCACCAAAGAAGCCCAGAGGAACGGAAATCACCAAAGCACAGGGGCAGGAGATGACCAAAAAGATCAGGGCACGATAGATCCATGGGGTAAAGGAGGTGTTCGTTATAAGCAGGGGGGGCAGGATGGCCAGAGCGAGAGCCGCAAAAACCACCACCGGTGTATAATAGCGGGCGAACCTGCTGATAAATTTTTCCGTTGGCGCCTTCCGGGCGGAGGCGTGCTCCACCAGGGTCATGATCTGGCGGAAGGTGGAATGATCATAAGGCTTCTCTACCTCCATCCGAAGGAGGGCCTCCTGGTTGATAAAGCCCGAAAGGACGGAATCGCCTTCTTTGACTGCGCGTGGCCTTGATTCGCCGGTCAGAGCCGAGGTATCCACGTAGGAATGCCCCTCCACGATCCGGCCATCCAAGGGCACGCGCTCGCCTACCTTGACCAGAAGAAGCTCCCCCACCTGCACCTCTTCGGGGGCCAGGTCCTCAACCCCCTGAGGCCCCACGCGGTGCGCCAGGGTTGGTTTCATGGCCAACAGGCTTTGGATCGATTTTCGGGAGTGATCCACCGCCCGATCCTGGAGAATCTCGCCTAATAGGTAAAAAAGCATGACCGCGACGGCTTCCGGATATTGGCCGATGGCCAGGGCCCCCAGGGTGGCGATCGACATCAGGAAGAACTCGGAAAAGACTTGGCCGGAAAAGAGCCCTTTAAAAGCCATGAGCAAGACCTCGTGTCCAGCGATCACGTAGGCCGATAGATAGAACAGCAAGGAGAAGGGGCTATGAAGGACATGATCCACCAGCAGGGCCAGGACGAAAAGGGCGCCCCCTAAAAGAAGGCTGGGCCAGGAGGCTTCCGCTTCTTCCTCTTCCTCTTCTTCCAGGCTCTTAACTTCCTTCACTTGAGCAGCACAGGTAGGCTGCGCACCCACATCTTCCTCTAAGTCAGAAGGGGGGACGATGGAAAAAGGAACCGGTGAAAGTCTTCGAACCGTAAGACCCGGTTCAATTCGATCCGAAATAGCCTGAATCTGAGGGCTCAAATCGGCATCCCCCGCCCCTGACTCACGTTCTAGGTAAAGCTTTTGACCCACGAGGTCCAAATTGGCTTCCTTCACCTCCTCCAAGGCCGCCACCGAACGCTCAATCCTTCCGCCACAGTTGGCGCAGGTTAAATGCGCCAGTTCATAGATTTCCTGCATCTCCATCCTCCTCGTGAATATGTTCATAAGCCTGATTGTAAATGGTAGTCACATGCGCATCTGCCAATGAATAATAGACGACCCGGCCTTCCCTCCGATATTTGACCAGGTTCGCCTGACGCAAAACCCGCAGCTGGTGAGAGACTGCGGACTGGGACGCGCCTAACAAACAGGCCAAGTCACAGACACACATCTCCATCCGGTCCAGGGCATATAAAATTTTTGTCCGCCCCGGATCACTAAACACCTTAAAAAGGTCTGCCATCTCCTGAAAATCATCCTCGCCCGGCAGGTCCTTCTGCAGGGTCTGAACCCGGTCCTCATGGATGATCAGCTCATCACAAAAATCGAGATCTCTTTTGATCACAATCGCCTCCCTTAAAGAATGAATATATGTTCATTTGTTCATATATTAAAATGAAAAAAAGAACCTGTCAATAGGCCCTGAAAAAAATCCGATTCCGGTTCAAATGCTTTTTACTTTGTCCTTTCTTCCTCCCCGCGCTTACGCAGGCGAGACGGGTTCAAGCAGACGGGCACCCGTTCCTGCTTCTGAAAAAAGGAAGTCCGCCCGCCGACCCGTTTTTTTCAGATAGGCCTGCCCTACCTGCAGACAAAAA
>CABTYV010000095.1 GCA_902489145.1 uncultured Tissierellia bacterium
TAAGATGCCCATTTGCACCTGCACCTCCCCATTTTTATCAGGATTGCTCACCAAGACGCCTGTTTCATCCAGCGAAAGGATCCGAACCCGATCCCCTTTCTTCAGCCCTTCCACAGAAAGACGCTCATCCGATCTCCCCGTGTGCAAAATGCATCGGTAGAATTTGACGTTGAGACGCTTTCTCCTACCTACAAGCTTTTGATTGGCCTGCCGGGTCGGTCCAATGCCTTTGAAATCACGAAACGACTGGGGATGAGTGAGGACCTGCTCGCCGATGCGGCCAAGCGGGTCGACCAGGAAAGTGTACAGTTCGAGGATGTGCTGCGGGATATGGAAAACGCTCGAAAAGAGCTGGAGCGGGATCGCCTCTTGATGAAAGAGCAAAAAGCGGCCTTTGAGGCGGAGCAGGACCAAAAGAAGGCGCAGTGGGATCGAAAGCTGCAGCAAGAAGAGGAAAGGCTGGCGAAGGAGAAGGAGGAAGCCCGAAGCTTACTGGTGGAAGCGCAAAATCAAGCCCAGGAGATTCTGCGTCAGGCGAAAAAGGCCAGCCGGAGTGCAGGGGGGGTTCAAAAGCTGGACCGGACGCTAAGTGACGTAAATGAAAAAGCTCGAATGCTCTCCCAGCGGCTCAGCAATGATCGTACGCAGCAGAGCCGGCTGGAGCGCAGGGGGACCTCGGATGAGCGTCTTTCTGTGGAAGGGCTGAAGAAAGGGGATCGGGTTCGGATCCTTTCGCTGGATGAAACAGGCGTCTTGGTGAGCAATCCTGATAAAAATGGGGAGGTGCAGGTGCAAATGGGCATCTTAAAAGTCCAAGCCGCCCTATCCGATTTGAGAAGACTTCAGGAAACCCAACAGGAAAGCACACAGAAATCCCAGGTGGTGGTCCATCGAAGCCAGGGGCGCGGCCTCTCCTTTGAGTTGGATCTACGGGGAGAGCGCTATGAGCAGGCCTTGACCCTTCTGGACCGCTACCTGGATGATGCAGTCCTGGAAGGCTTTGAAAAGGTTCGAATCATTCATGGTAAAGGGACCGGTGCCTTGCGCAAGGGGGTCCAGGAAGCCTTGAGCAAGGATCGCCGGGTTCGTCATTTTGATTTTGCAAAACCGGAAAATGGGGGATCGGGTGTGACAGAGGTGGAATTAAAATAAAAGGGGAAATGATGGAAGATTTCAAACGTGTTTATGGTTTACTTTGGCTCCGCATTACGCGCTTGTGGGCGAGCCTGCCAGTTTTGTTTTTGGCCTTTTTACTTTATGGGATCGTGACCAACCTATTGACGAGCCTAACGACTCAGTTGAGCGGGGGAATGGCTATCGGCTTTCTTCGGTGGGCTTTGGAGCTGGCGATTCTTACCCATTTGGCGGGCTTGATGAATCAGCTCCTCCGCAAGGAGCGTTTATCCATGGAGGATTTGATTCGCTTTGATGGCGTTTATTTTGCGCCATTGAGCCAGGTCTATTTTGTTATTTTTCTGGTGGAGTGGGTCTATAGTCTCTTCCTGCAAAGACTGATGCCAGCTTCTCTTCATATATGCTTGTTGATGGCCTGGTCGTTGGTTTGCGCACCCGTTTTTGAGTTGGTGTATCAGGGACAGGTGAGGCTGGATCAATTTTTCGATCGCTTTCTCCAATTCTGGAAGGAAAATGGAATCGTGCTACTTCCCTATAGCTTGCTTTGTCTTCTGATTTATTACTGGATCGGGCGATCAAGCGCTCTTTTGGCTCTGATTTTACCTGGATCGGCGGCCTGGTCTTATTTACTGCTCACCGCCTTCCTTTCGACTCTTTATTATTTTACCAAGGGCTTGCTTTTTAATCTCTTGTGGACGAGCTCAAAGCGGTCGCGAGCCTATCGTGAAAAGAGTGAACCATGGCGTTAGATGCATATTTTCGGCGTTTTACCGATCGCTTAGCCTATTTGGAGCTCAAAGAGAAGGCTCGCCATAAGCTCGATCTGCCTGCGGTGCCCTTCCCCA
>CABTYV010000096.1 GCA_902489145.1 uncultured Tissierellia bacterium
CCAAAGGCTGCGCCGGCTAAAATCGTCGGTATGGATAGAATCTGGAAAAACCGCAGGGACTTGCGGGTGGTCGGCTTGAAATCAAAGAAACGAAGGGCCAGCGTCGTCGCTAAAAGCATCACCAGGCCATAGCCCAGGTCCCCCATCATCAACCCGAAAAAGAGCATATACCAGGGAGCCAGCAGGCCCGTCGGATCCTTCTCTTTATAAAGCGGCATGGAATACGTCTCCACCAGGCTCTCAAAGGGGGCAATGATGGCGTTGTTCTCCAGCAGGATCGGTACCTCCGGATCCGCTCGCTTCGCCTCCTCCAGCTCCAGGGCATAGCGTTCCTCGGGCAGGACCTGATCCAAAAGCTTTCGAAATTCCTCCTGCCGGGCGGTAGGAATAAAGCCGGTGACGAAGGAAATCTTTTCACTCTCCAAAAAATGGGACTCGGCGGTCAGCCGCTCCTTGCGCAGGGCCGCCTGCTCATAGAGCACCTCGATCGGGCGTTTGCCCATCCGCGCCAGCTGCTTAAGCTGCACCTCCGTCTGTGCCCAATTCTTTTTTTCCTCCCCGATCGCCCGCTCTTTGGCGGCGATCAGCTGGGCAATGGTCCCCTCGCCCTCCAGATGCACGGGCGTAAAGGCTACATCGCGTAGAAATTCCTCCAGATGCGCATCCCGCCCATCATGGATCAGAAGCACGTAGGCGTTTTTCTCATCGGAGGAGAGGAATTCCATATAGGTCCCCTGGGCCTCCCGGGCTAAGTAATGGCGGGCCTCCTCCATCCATTTGCTGGGGAGGCTGCCCAACTGAACCTCCACCTTCTTGAGCTTTTTCATCGTCTCTAAGGGGAGATCCAGGGCCTGCCAATGGCGCAGGGCCTTGATTTCCTCCTGCAGACGGCCAATCGTCTCCTTGTTGCGTCGGATGGCCGCATCCTTCTCAAAGACCTGGTCCATCAGCGACTGGGCATCCGCCTCCTTGACCAGGCTCCTGGCTTCCTGCACGCTCAGCGCGGGCAAGGCGTTGGAAAACTTATCATGGAGCCCGTTCGCCTTTTCCTCATAGGGCTGGAGCAGCTTCAAGGCCTCCTCAGCCCGGTTCATATCCTCGCCCACCTGGCCCAGGGCCCGCGCGGTATCGCCCGGCTGCACCCGGCCGTCAAAGTCCTCCGCCTCCTGCCATTGTTGCATATGCACGGCATCAAACGCTTGCAGGCTCTCCAGAAGTCTTTCCTTATCCTTCGCGAAGAGCGTCAGGCGAAAGTGGGACATATCAACGATCGCCATAGTGCATCACCTCTTCTTTGATCCGGTCCACCGCTTTCTGTAAATCTCGATCTGTACAGGATGTCCAAGCTGCCGCTTCCCGGTCCGCCTCCGCCAGGTCTTTTTCTACTGCCTGCTTCGCTTCTGTCTCAATTTTTTTGCGAAAGGCTGCTTCCTTTTCCCCGGCTTCCTTGCGCAGACGAGCTTCTTCCTCCAGGCCTTGCTCCGCAAGCTTCCCTTCCAGGCTTCTCGCCTGCTCTCGAGCCTGGCGAAGGATTTCCGCCGCCTGCTCTTCAGCCTGAAGCACCGCTTGAATCGCCTCTTTTGCCATAGGCTCCCTCCTTTCCCTCCTCAATTGCTTCCTCTTGCTGGAAAAATTACCTTTCTATTATAAATGGTTTTCCTCCTTATCTCAATGAGAGAACCTTTTCCTTACTTAAAATTATTTTATAGGCAGCGCTCGATCCCCCGGACCCACGCAAAAGAAAAGACGGTCAGAAACCAGTGGTTTCCAACCGTCTTTTTTCGAACTCCACCCTCACGGACTCGAACCGTGGACACCCTGATTAAGAGTCAGGTGCTCTACCAACTGAGCTAAGGGTGGTCAGCTGTCTGCCGGGATTGAACCGGCGACCTCAGCCTTACCATGGCTGCGCTCTACCTGCTGAGCTAAGACAGC
>CABTYV010000097.1 GCA_902489145.1 uncultured Tissierellia bacterium
AAGACGCCATGGAGTCCCGCAGCAAGCATTTAGAATCGCGCGAAAATCAGCTTCAGCGTTTCGAGGATCAGCTCAAAGAGAAGGACGAGGAGGCCGATCGCCTGATCGAAGCTCGGCAAAGCGAATTGAACCGAATCTCCGGTTTGAGTGAAGACCAGGCCAAGGAAGAAGTCCTGGAGGAGATGAAGGCAAGAACCATTCATGAACAAGCCCAGATGCTTCGAGAGTTCGAGACGAGAACGCGGGAAACCTCGGAGGATATCGCCAGGGAGATCGTCACCCGAACGATCCAACGTTTCAGCTCTGATTATGTAGCAGATTCGACTGTCTCAGTCGTAGCTCTGCCCAATGATGAGATGAAGGGACGGATCATTGGCCGGGAAGGACGCAATATTCGTTCCTTTGAGAACCTGACTGGGGTGGATCTGATTATTGACGATACGCCACAGGCCGTAGTGCTATCCTGCTTTGATCCGGTCCGCCGGGAGAAGGCGCGGGTGGCCTTGGAGAAGCTCATTGTCGATGGACGCATCCATCCGACTCGGATTGAGGAGCTCTACAAGAAGGCCTGCACCGAGGTGGAGCACGATATTAAGAAGGCGGGCGAACAGGCCGTCGATGAGGTCGGGATCCGCAATATCCACTCGGAGATTGTCTTTACTCTGGGGAAGCTGAAATACCGGACCTCGTACGGACAAAATGCGCTGGCCCACTCGATCGAGGTGGCGCAGCTGGCCGGTATGCTGGCTGAAGAAGTGGGTGCCAATGTCAAGATTGCCAAACGGGGCGGTTTGCTGCACGATTTGGGCAAGGCCATCGACCACGAGGTGGTGGATACCCCGCATGTGGAGTTAGGGGTCAGAATGGCCAAGCGCTTCAAGGAAAAGAAGGAGGTCCTTCATTGTATCGAATCGCATCATAACGATGTGGAGCCTTCGACGATTGAAGCCCTGCTGGTCCAGGCGGCCGACGCCATTTCTGCAGCCAGACCCGGGGCGCGACGTGAATCGATGGCCAATTATGTGAAGCGTCTGGAGGACCTGGAAGCGATAACCAATTCTTTTGATGGTATTGAAAATTCCTATGCCATTCAAGCCGGTCGGGAAGTGCGCATCATGGTCAAACCGGAAGCTATTTCTGAAGACCGGATGGTGATCCTGGCCAATGAAATTGCGCACAAGATCGAGGAGAATTTGGAATACCCCGGTCAGATCAAGGTCAATATGGTACGTCAGACTCGGGCGCAAGCCATCGCCAAATAAGAAAAAAAGCTCTCTTCGGAGGGCTTTTTTTTTTACAATTTTTGATGAAAACCTTTTATTTTTTGACTCGCCATGGTATAGTTGTATTGAAAAATAATCCGCTATCGATGTATATTCAATTAAAAATATGAATATATAAGGCGAAAAAAGGAGAATTTATGAAATCTAAAGATCCAACCTCATTTAAGGAAATGATTGTATCCGGCTTTGCGCTCTTTGCCATTTTTTTTGGGGCCGGGAACTTGATTCTGCCCCCCATGATGGGGTTAAAAGCAGGGAACCAGTGGCCGATGGCTTTTTTAGGTTTTTTTCTCTCTGAAGTCGTGCTTATTTTTCTCGGTTTTCAGGCGGCCATTCGATGTGATGCGGATATGCCTCGCTTTGCCCAAAAGGTATCCCGTCATTTTGGACTTTTCTTAATGGGGATCATTATCCTCTGTATTGGACCCTTAATCGCCATCCCCCGAACTGCTGCTACCTCCTATGAGATGTCGATTCATCCCTTTTTCCCGAATTTTAGCCCAATTCTCTTTTCCATTATCTTTTTGGCAGTAAC
>CABTYV010000098.1 GCA_902489145.1 uncultured Tissierellia bacterium
AGGATGAGCTGATCGAGGTAACCCCAGATGCCTTCCGCCTCAGAAAGGCCATTTTGGACAATAACCTTCGCTACAAATCGAAGAAAAATCGGTAAAAAACGTCATTCCTGGCGCAGGGAATCGTAGGAGCTAGCAGGAAGGGGGGAGGACCGTGGACTGGATCTACGAGGTATTGCCTCAATATTTTTTATGGATCAATGCCTTATTGGCGATCGTGATCATCTATGCCGGCCGTAAAAGGCCGGCCCGATCCACCATGATGTGGCTGATGGTATTGGCACTTTTTCCGGTGATTGGCTTTTTCCCCTACCTCCTCCTGGGTCGAGATACTCGAAAGGCCAATGTCTTCCGACTCAAGCAGGGGCAGGACCTGGCCATCCGAGAGGTAATTCGCACCCAAAAAGGGACGCTCTCTGAATTGCCTGATTTTTTTGCCGATTCCGAGGAACGCGCCCTCCTGGAGGAAATTCGAGAAATCGCCATCCTCAACCTGAACAATAGCAATGCCGTCATCTCTGCCGATAATGAGGTACGCGTCTTTACCGATGGCCGAAAAAAGTTCGATGTCTTGATTGAGGACATTGACCGGGCGCAACGGACGGTGGAGCTTCAGTATTACATCTTCAAATCAGACGGCCTGGGGACCCAGGTTATGACCCACCTGGTCGCGGCGGCGGAGCGGGGCGTTCGGGTCCGATTTTTGACAGACGGCTTGGGCTGCCGCAGGCTGCGCAAGGCCGACCTAAGAGAAATGCGGGCAGCGGGGATTGAAGTTGCCATTTTCTCCCCTTCCCTTTTTAAGGTGATCAATTTTCGGATGAATTATCGCAACCACCGTAAGCTGGTGGTCATTGATGATGTGATTTCCTATATCGGCGGCTTCAACGTAGGAGACGAATATCTGGGTAAGGATGCCCGTTTTGGCTACTGGCGGGACACCCATCTTCGGATCGTAGGCTCCGCTGCACAGGCGATCAAGATGCGCTTCCTGCAGGATTGGTACTATGCCAGTGGCCAGGATCCTTCTATGGAGCCTGATTTTCAGATTTCGGAGGGGCCAGGGGAAATCCCCTGCCAAATGATCTCCTCCGGGCCGGATACCAAAAAAAAGAATATCAAATTGGCCATGGTCAAGATGATCAATCAGGCCAATCGCCGGATCGATATTCAAACCCCCTACTTCATCCCGGACCCCTCCTTTCAGGAGGCGATGACCATTGCGCTTCAGCAGGGGGTGGAGGTCAATATCATGATTCCGAATCAGCCGGACCATCCCATCGTGTATCCGGCTACCCTTTCCTTTGTATCCGATCTGATCGCAGAGGGGGCGCATGTCTACCGCTATGAGGGCGGCTTTCTTCATTCCAAGGTCCTTTTGGTCGATGAGATCTACTCTCTGGTGGGGTCCGCCAATGTGGACGAACGGTCCTTCTCCCTCAATTTCGAAGCTTCCGAAATGGTTTATTCCAGCGAGGTGAACCAAATCCTTCGCCAGGAATGACGTTTTTTACCGATTTTTCTTCGATTTGTAGCGAAGGTTATTGTCCAAAATGGCCTTTCTGAGGCGGAAGGCATCTGGGGTTACCTCGATCAG